>CAYUZM010000456.1:0-1127 GCA_964449665.1 uncultured Solibacteraceae bacterium | reverse complement strand
TACATCTTCGCCTTCGATAGATCGCGCCGCGCCAGCTTTTCCATCAACTCGCTGGAAAAAAGAATGTCGATATTCGTCGCCAACACGAACTGCCCGCGCGCCCGCCGGATGCCCACATTCTTCGCAATCATCTGGTACAACCCCAGCGATTCCGCATGCCGGTATCTCTTGTGTACGCCGGGCGGTACCGTGATGATCCGCACCGCGCAATAGCCGTTCCCCTCGGGCCATCGCAGCGCCTCGGCTAGCGGTGGCCGCCCCTCCACCTGGTTCCACTCCACAATGATCAATTCGGATTCCAACGCAAAGCGGTTGCTCTGCTCAATCCAGCCGTCCGTAAACGCCTGCATCCGCTTTAACAAATCGCCGCCATGGTCGTCGTTCCGCGCCGTTACGACCAGGGAGATATACGGCTCCACCCGCTGCATCCCCTCAAGCATACGACGGCCGCCCCCGCCCGCCTCTCCCGACCTCCGCGCCCGCTCCCGCGCCCCGCTCGCGCGCCGCTCCGCTTAAGTTGTCGCGCCCCAGGTGAAAATGCCACAATAATCGGAGCATGTTTGAAGGCAAATTGTCCGTCGTTGGCCTGGGAAAACTAGGCGCGGTTATGGCGGCTGTCATGGCCGATAAAGGCTACTCCGTCGTCGGAGTCGACCTCAACCCCGATACCGTCGGCGCCGTCAACCAGGGCCGCGCTCCCGTGCAGGAGCCCCAGCTCGACGACTACATCAGGCGCAACCGTGAGCGCCTCTCCGCCACCGGCGATATCGAAGCCGCCGTCCTCCAAACCAGCGCAACGTTCATCATCGTCCCCACCCCCTCCGGGCCCGAAGGAACGTTTCTCATTGATTTTGTTCTAGACGCCTGCCGTGGCATCGCCCGCGCGCTCCGCTCCAAGTCCTCCTATCACCTGGTCGTCGTCTCCAGCACCGTCATGCCCGGCCAAACCGGCGGTGAAGTTCTCCCCCTGCTCGAAGAGCTCTCCGGCAAACGCTGCGGTGTCGATTTCGGCCTTTGCTACAACCCCGAATTCATCGCCCTCGGCAGCGTCGTCCGCGATATGCTCCGGCCCGACATGCTCCTCATCGGCGAATCCGATCCGCGCGCCGGCGCCATGCTCGAATCCA
>CAYUZM010000455.1:0-5373 GCA_964449665.1 uncultured Solibacteraceae bacterium | reverse complement strand
GCCTGCCACGGGCAATCCGCCGCTCCCGGTCACCGTGCCCGCGATTTTCCCCATCCGGGGAAGATCGAGATTCACCACCGCGTTGCCGCCGGCCGCCAGCGAGTTGCCGGGTGCGGTCGTGGTGACATACGAAACGGAGCTGGCCTGAAGATCGTAGGTGCCGGCCGGGAGCGTCAACTGATAGGCTCCATTGGCCCCAGCCACGGCCGACGCGGCCACCAGCCCGCCCGAAATCGCCTGCACGATCGCCCCTGGCACCGGAATGCCGAGATTCGTCACGGTTCCCGAAAACTGCGCGGGCGATTCGATCATCCGTACCGTCAGTGTCGAATCGGCGCCCGGGAGCACGTTCACCGAGAGAAACTGCGACGGTTGGCCGGGAGCGGTAACCGTCACATCATAGGTCCCCGCGGCGAAGTTGACGAAGCGAAACAATCCGGTGAAATTCGTCGTGACACTCTGCCCGCCGATGGTCACTTGCGCCAAGGTGACGGGCAGGTCAGACGAATCGACGACTTGCCCGACGACGCCGCCCACCGTAGCCGGACGCAGAATCCCTTTCATGCTTTGCGCCGCGTGAATGACGCCAAACCCGAAGTTCTGGTGCCAACCTCCGGCGGCAATGGACGATGAGGCCGATTGCTGCAAGCGCTGCGCAATGGCTCCGGCGGCCAAGCTGGGCGTGGTCATCGAAACCAGTCCGGCCAGTGCGGAGACATGGGGCGCGGCCATGGAAGTGCCCGACGCGTAGGCGTAGTTCGTGGGTGCGCCGGTTGAGACCGGATAGGTGGGATAGGTGGACAGGATGCTCACGCCAGGCGCGGCAATGTCCACGCCAAATCCCCAGTTGGAAAAACTCGCCTTGGCGTTCGCGCTGTCGGTGGCCGCCACGCCCACAGCATGGTTTGCGCCCGCCGGGAAGAAGAGGGAAGAGCTGTTGCTGTTGCCCGCCGCGGCCACCACCAGGGCGTTTTTCCGGGCCGCGTAGTTCACCGCATCCTGCAGGCTTTGCGAGTAGCCCGTGCCTCCCAGGCTCAGCGAGATCACCTGCGCGCCGGCGTCGGCGGCGGCGATGATTGCGGCGCTGATCGTGAAATCGTCGCCCGAGCCGTTCTGGTCGAGAACCTTGTAGATCAACAGTTCCAACGGATAGCCAAGCGCCGCCACGCCGGTGGCATTGTGAGTGGCCGCCGCCACGGTTCCGGCGGTGTGGGTGCCGTGTCCCTCGTCGTCCTGCCACGCGCAGGCCGGGCTGGGCCGCGTGGTAGGCACCAGCGCCTGGCTCAGCGCCCAGTTGATTTGGCCCCCGGCGGCCGAATCCGTGCTCGCGCCGCCCTGGTTCCGGAAATCGGGGTGCGTACAATCGGCCCCGGTGTCGAGCACGGCAACCCGAATGCGATTCGCACCCGTTGTCGACGACGTGAGGTACCGGTTCGGCAGCAACCCCCATGCCTGAAGCGCCTGGACGGTCTGCAACGCATACTGATTGCTCGAGTAGTATGGATCGTTCGGTGGGCCCGCGCTGGTCTGCCGCACGCGGTTCGGTTCGTAATACTCGACGAGAGGGCTGGCCAGAAACCGGTCGGTCACCTCGTCGGGCAATTCGACCAGAATTGCGTTCAAACGGTCCAGCACTCGCTGCACACGGGCATTCGATTGAATTGCTTGCACAGACGCGGAGCCGAATCCGCGGCGTAACTTGATGATGTATTGCCGGGGCCGGGTGTTTTCGCCGAGGTTGGCTGGAAATGGCCGTCCCGCCCAGGCACAGACAGCCGCAAGGGTCAGTACCGCAACGGGTTTGACAATCCATCTCATTGCTAATTGTCGGCGCTCTCCATCGTCGCATAGGCACCGCGTGGTTGTTCCCGCGGAAATCGATCAAATAGTTCTAGTTCGCACGTCCCGGTATAGGTCGCGCAAGGGCCGCTATACATACGCAAACAAATGGTGCGCGACCACCCGAGCGAGGGGTTCCCATTCGCAGCAATCGTCTCAGGGAGCTGCGAACTTTAGGGTGCCGCCGACGGGCCGAAACTGTTCCGCGTGTGGGCCCAAATTGTGCCGCCTGTGGGCCCGAATTGCTCCGCCAGCGGGTCGAAACTGTTCCGTCAGCGGGCCAAACGGCGCGACGTGCCGGTTGCGGCGAGGCTTTTTACCCCATCCCCCTCGACAGTGGTGCCTAGTACATGCTAACCTAGCGTTCGCTAAGTTAGTATTCGCTTACTGTAGATGTCCACCAACCCCCAACCTTCCACCTCCCCCCTGGCGCGCCCACGCATGTCCTCCTCCGAACGCCGCGCCGCTATCGTCGAAACCGCCGTTGAACTCTTTGCTGCCAAAGGGTTTAGCGGAACCACTACTCGCGAGCTGGCAACCGCCGTCGGGGTCTCCGAGCCGGTTCTCTACCAGCACTTCAAAGCTAAGAGCGATCTTTATGCGGCCCTGCTTGAAACCAAATGTGAGGCCGGACCGGACAAAGCCGGCACCGAACTAGCGCCCTACATCGAAGCCGAAGACGATCACGGCTTTTTCACGCACCTCGGACTGGGTATTCTTGCCTGGCACCTGGACGACCCCCGCTTCTGCCGCCTCCTCATGTTCAGCAGCCTCGAGCGCCATGAGTTGAGCGAATTGTTCTTTCAGAACCACGTTTTGCCGTTCTACAACGTGGTGGTCGGCTACATCAATCTGCGCATGGAAAAGGGCGCATTCCGCCGGATGGATCCTCTCGTGGCCGCGCGCGCGTTCACGGGCATGTTTGCCCACCTGGGCACGATTCATTCGATTTATTGTCCGCAAGCCCCCGAGGTCGACCGTCATGCGGTCACAGAGCAACTCGTGGACATCTTTCTCCGGGGCATCCAAGTCTCTGGGTCCTAAATTCTTCGTTTATTCGTTCGGAGCGAAACATTTATATGAAGCGCACAGCCTATGTCGTCGCGGCGGCCCTCCTGCTACTGGCCGCCTGTTCAAAAAAGGAAAATCCATCGGAGGTGAAGGCGGCCGCCGCGCCCCCGCCCAAAATCGAAGTCACCGTCGCGCGCGCCGAATTGCGCCAGGTGGAGCGCGTGGTCAATGTCGTTGGATCGCTTGCCCCCGATGAAACCTCAACGGTGAGCACGGAGATTCCCGGCCGCATCGATAAGGTGTATGTCGATTTCGGCAGCTACGTGAAGAAGGGGCAACTCCTCGCCGAGCTGCAAACCACCGAGGCCACGCTCAACCTGGAACGCGGCCGCGCCAATCTGGCGCAAGCGCTGGCGCGCGTCGGGCTCGACCCCAACCAGGTGAACGCCCGGCCCGATTCCACGCCCGCCATCCGGCAGGCCGAAGCGCAGATGCTTGACGCGAAATCGAAGTACGAGAACGCGAAGAAGCTGGTGGGCAGCGGCGACATCGCCAAAGAGCGCTTCGAGGAGATCGAGAAGCAGTATCAGGCGCGCCAGGCCGCGCTGGACTCCATTCGCGACGACCTGCGTATGCAACTGGCCACTATTCAGGCGCTTCGTGCCGAGGTCGGCCTGCTCGAAAAGAAGCTGCGCGACACGCGCGTATACGCGCCCTTCGACGGACAGGTGAGCGTGCGCAACATCGCCCCCGGCCAATACAACAAAGAGAACACCCCGTTCTTCACCATCGTGAAGAACTACCCGCTGCGGCTTCGCGTCGAACTTCCCGAAACGGCTGTGATGGCCGTCAAGCCGGGTACCGAAGTGACGTTCACCACCGACGCGCTTCCCGGCGCGACGTTCAAAGCCGTTGTGCGCGAGATCAACCCCTCGCTCAACGCGCAATCGCGTTCGCTCACGGCCGAAGCCCGGCTGGCCGGCAACGACCCGCGCCTGAAGCCGGGAATGTTCGTGCAAGTGCGGTTGATCGCCGCCCATGCCGTGGACGCCGTCATGGTGCCGCAAAGCGCCCTGCTGGAGGTCGCCGGCCTTACCAAGTTATTCACCGTTCGCGCCGGCAAAGCCGTCGAACATCGCATTACGCCCGGTACGCAGACCGATGGCCTCGTCGAGGTCAGCGGTGCGCCGATTCAACCGGGCGACACGGTCGTGACCAGTTCCCTTCCTTCACTGGTTACCGGCGCCGAGCTTGCCGTAAAAAATGAGCCGGCCAAGACCGCCAATCCCGCGGTCAAGAAAGGCTAACGTATGCAGAAACTAGCACAGCTCTGCATCAAGCGTCCCGTCTTCGCCACCATGCTCGTCATGTTCCTGGTGGTGATGGGCCTGGACGCTTACTTCAAGCTCGGCGTCGACTTTTTCCCGAAGGTCGAATTCCCCATCGTCACCATCACCACTTCGCTTCGCGGCGCCGCCCCGGAAGAGGTGGAAACGCAAGTCACCAAGCGCATCGAAGAAGCGGTGAACACCGTCAGCGGCATCGACGATCTGTCGTCGGTCTCGGCCGAAGGACTCTCGCTGGTCACCATGCAGTTCGTTCTGACCAAGGACGCCGATGTGGCCGCGCAGGAGGTGCGCGACAAGGTTTCGCGCATTCTTTCCGATCTGCCCGAAGACGCCGATCCGCCTGTGGTCGACAAGGTGGCCACCGATGCTTCGCCCATTCTGAACGTCGTGGTCAGCTCCACGCGCGACATGCGCGAGATCACCAAGACGGTTGACGACCGGCTGAAGAAGAACCTCGAAGTGCTGCCCGGCGTCGGCCAGATCCGATTCGTCGGCGACCGCCGCCGCCAGATTCAGGTACAGCTCAACCCAGAGCGCATGTTCTCCTACGGCATCAACGTGGAGCAGGTACGGCTGGCGCTCGCGGCGCAGAACGTGGAGGTGCCCGGCGGCCGTCTTGACCAGGGAAAGCGCGAACTCACCGTGCGCACGCTCGGCCGCATCGAACGTCCGGCGGAATTCAACCGGGTGATCGTCGCCAACGTCGGCGGCTCGCCCGTCCGTGTGAGCGACATCGCCACAGTCGAGGACACCTACGAGGAGCCGCGTTCGCTGGCGCGCTTGAACGGCGCGCCCGCCGTGATTCTGGAAATCCGCAAACAGTCGGGCACCAATACGCTTGACGTCATCAAGGCCGTCAAGGAACGCATCAACGAAGTGCGCCAGTTCCTTCCGCGCGATTTCACCATCGCCTATTCGCGCGATCAGTCCGGCTTCATCGAAGAGAGCTTCCACGCCGTGGAAGAGCACCTCGTGCTCGGCGCTATCTTTGCCGGCATCATCGTGCTGTTGTTCATCCGCAGTTGGCGCTCCACGCTCATTGCCGCCGTCGCCATCCCGACGTCGATCATCTCCACCTACACGCTCATGAACCTCATGGGCTTCACGCTCAACCAGATCACCATGCTGGCGCTGGTGCTCATGGTCGGCATCGTCATCGACGACGCCATCGTCG
>CAYUZM010000454.1:0-5375 GCA_964449665.1 uncultured Solibacteraceae bacterium | reverse complement strand
GCAGACCTCGCGCGAGCGGCTGGGGGGCTCGATTCCCTACATCGGCATTCATGCCTTGGACCTGATGCACTGGGTGGCGGGCCTGGACTACGCCCATGTAGCGGCCTTTCATGGCCGGATCGGCAAGCCGCAGATGAAGGAGACCGAGAACCACGCCTCGCTGGCCGTGCAGTTCGCCGGCGGCGCCTCGGGGACCGCGCGGCTCGACTACCTGCGTCCCGACACGGCCCCCACGCATGGCGATGACCGCATGCGCGTCGTCGGCTCAAAGGGCGTGCTGGAGTATATGGCGGCGACGGGCGTCACGCTGGTTCGCGAAGACAAAGGCCCGGAGGTGATCCGCGAACTGCCCGCCCCGCGCGACCTCTTCGTGGAATTTCTCGAGCACATCTACCTCGGCAAGCCGGAGCCCATCACATGGCGCGACATCGAACGCGCCAACTACATCTGCCTGCACGCCAAGCGCTCCGCCGAGACGATGAAGCCGGAAAGGTGCGCCGGATGACGCCGGATTTGCAGCAGACGTTTCGAACGTATGCGGCGAATAAGCTGGAGCAGAACTATGGGCGCATCTCCGATTGCCTGGGACGATTAACGGAGGAGCAGATCTGGCGGCGGCCTGGCGAATCGTCGAATTCATTAGGCAACCTGGCGCTGCACCTGACGGGCAACCTCGGCCAATGGATCTTGCACGGAGTGGGCGGGCAAACCGATGTCCGGGTACGCGACGAGGAGTTCGCCGCGCGCGGCGGTCCTGATCGCGAAGCGCTCTTGACGCGGTTGCGCGAAACCCTCGAACAGTCAAACGAAGTGATTCGCCGCGCCGACCTCGCCCAGCAGATTCACGTCCAGAACTACGACATCACGGCACTTGAAGGAATCATGCACGTGGTAGAGCATTTCAGCTATCACACAGGCCAGGTGGCCTTCGCGACGAAGGCGATGCTGGATGTCGATCTGGCCTACTATGGGAGCTTGGACAAGAAAGTGAAACCGCCGGAGGAGAGCATCCCGTAAGGAGCAACTATGCGATACCGCATCATGACCCTACTGCTGGTCCCGGCGGCCGCGTTCGCGGTCGAGCTGCCGAAATTCGAACTGGATACGAATCGATGGAGGCAGTCGCTGAAAACCGTGCCTGCCGCCCGGCAATCAGCGGTTGTCCACGTACCGCCGCCGCGGTGTGCAATCCCGCTGCGAGAGGTGCAACCGTTGGCCGAGGGGCGCATCCAGGTCGTGACACCGGACCGCGACAAGAGATTTGCCGTGAAAGAAGCAAAGTTGCCGGCCGGGTCCTGCCCAAGCCGTTAAGAGCCGCGTGCTAGCGGCACCAACCGCGCCCACATCGTTTTAGGCTGGGCGGCAATGAGTAGGGTGTGCATGGCAGCGGCGCCGCGCCGCAACGATCCGCCTCAGGGGGCCGGTAGAAACGTACGCCATTGTGTTCAAACGGAACGTGTGGTTGCGGGGGCGTCCACGCTGGAGCAGGCAGCAGCAACCGGACAATCTTCGGCTTGTACCGGTCGTCGGGCGAGTTTCGATTGGAGACCCATTCGCCGGCCATCGCGCCGATGGTGAGCAGCGCGGCCAGCATCAATGTGAGCGTGGTACGGGAAAGGCGCGGCAGCGGCAGCGCAGGCAAGGCAAGTGCGGGTAGCGACGCGAGAAAGCCGATTCCAAATCGGGGATCGGGCGCGGCCGCATAGACGTAGAAGCTGCCCAGCGCCGCAGCGAGTACGGCGAGATTGAAGTAGCGCCGAATGAGGAGTACCGCAAGCGACGCCAGCACAACAACGGCGACGACCGCGTTGCGCAGCGACGACAGGTAGTGCGGAACCCAGGCAAGCGAACGGTATTCAGCGGTTCTCGGATATGGACCGGCGTAGCGGGCCCAATTGAGTGTCTCGTATGCAATTCGGTGCACCTGGGCCGATGGAAGCCCCCGGGGTGACTCCACGCACGCGACCGCAGCCGGGAACAGCGGACATCGGGTGGTCCAGAAATTCGTAAGCAGAAAGGGAACAGTCAGCGCGCCCGCCAGAGCAAGCATGCGCAACCGGCTCGGCGCGCGGATGAGCGCCGCCAGCAACAACGGCGCGGCGGAGAGTTTAACCACCATCGCTCCGGCCGCCATAACACCCCCCGCCGCGTGCGACGGCGAGCGAAGCAGCATCCAGATGCCCGTAAAAACAGCAAGCCCCGCGCCTAGGTTTGGTGACGGCGACACGATGGCCGAGTCGAAGAACAGGAACAAGAGGAGCAACGGCAAGCCCGCGAGGTAAAAACGTGTCTCCGGGGAATTGTTCCGGCGATAGAGACTGATCCAATGCGTGAGCGCCACGGCAATGGCGAGCCCGGTCACCACGACGCCTGCCCGCAAGTGGAGCGGCCCCGCGTTAAAGAGCGAAGTAAGCGCCAGCCACGAACTCGTGAAGCCAAACCGAAAATGTACGAGCGCCAGACCGGGAACGAGTCCATGCGTGGACATCCAATCGATCGCCGGCTGGTGATAAAGCGCCGTATCGTAGAGGCGCACGGGACCGGACGATACATAGGTTGCCGCCGCCGCGATCGGCCAGAAAACGCCAGGCGGGGTGGGCGTGCGAGTGTACAACCCCAGCAACAGCAGCGGTGCGGCATAGTAGGCGGGCGCGAAGGGAACCACGGCAAGGACGACGGCGGCCAAGCTGAGCCGCCCCACCCAGAATGAGATAAACCAGTAGTCGTCTTCTACCGGCGAGGCGCCGAGAAAGCGGAGAATCAGATCGCCCGCGGCCATGCTTGCGCGAAATAGGACGAGCCAGCAAATGGCAAGAGCGATCATGGGAGCGCGGTCACGGCCGACGTCACCGCCTCCTCAAACGCATCCAGCGCGCCGGCGAAGAAGTGATCCTTCGCTTCGATCCAGATCAGGCGCTTGGGTTGATCGAGTGACTCGAACCAAGGCTCCAACTCCTCGCGCGGTCCGAACTCATCGTTGGTGGACTGGATGAAAATGCGCCGTGCGCGGCAGGTCCGAAACTGCGCCAGGTCGCGCCAGCGCGTGGGAAAACCGACCGGCATCAGGAACTGCGCCGCCGGAATCGCATCCGGCAGATTGTGAATGATGCGCGATCCAAAGCTGAACCCGGCAAGCGCAAACGGAAGCGATGGGTAGCGCGCGCGTAACAGGTCCAGACAGACCTGCGCGTCGTTCGCTTCGCCTGCACCGTGGTCGTAGGTACCCTCAGAAAGGTTCACTCCGCGATAGTTGAAGCGAAGCACTGCCGCGCCCGCGCGGCGAAGTCCGCGCGCAAGCCGGTAGACCACTTTGTTGTGCATTGTGCCGCCATGCTGCGGATGCGGATGGCATACCAACGCGGCAAAGCGTGGCTCCGCATATTCAGGCTCTTCGAGCAACGCCTCCAGCCGGCCGGCCGGACCGGGGATCATCAAACTCTCAATCGCGCGCGGCACTAAACGCCCCTCCGGTTGCCATACAGTTCAATGTGAAGGCGCGGGCAGAACCGGAAGCCTTCCCGCTTGCAGATCTCACCCACCCAGGCGGCGCTTTCGCGAAGCGCTTCCGGGCTCGTTCCCTCGGGCATGAGCAGCACGCGATGGGCCGGTGCGCGCAGCGCGGCGGCGAGCGCTCGAATCTCACCGAGGTCCTCCTGCGCGGCAACCACGAATTTGAGTTGATACTCAAACTCTGAGGTCAGCCGCTTCAGCGCATCCAGATTCGTTCGCATGCGCTCATGTTGCGCCGCGAAACGCCCGCCCTCTCGTTCGTGCGGTGTGGAGTTGGCCAGCTTGGGCGAAATCGACATAAGGTCGCATTCCAATCCCTCGGGCGCAACGGTGCCCGCGGTCTCGATGGTGATGTGTTGATGCAGGTCCCGCAGCCGCCGTGTCAGTTCGGCCGCTTCGGGCGCGATCAACGGTTCACCGCCCGTGAACACGACGTGGCCGCGCGTGTGTTCTTCGACATAAGCGCAGATGTCATCCAGCGCAACTTCCCTGCCCTCGGGCGTCCAGCTTGTATACGGCGTATCGCACCACACGCAGCGAAGGTTGCAGCCGTTGGTGCGGATAAAAACGCTCGGGACGCCGGAAAGAATGCCCTCGCCCTGAATCGAGTAGAACAACTCAGAGATGTTCATTGCGCGGACCTAGGGCGGCCTTCCGGCAACATGCGCGCCAGGAAGAATCCGCCAATGGGGAACACGAGTAGCGCGGCCATCACGTGATGAAGCGAGAAAAGGTCGGCTGCGTGCCCCGCCAGGGGAACGAAAACGAAGCCCGCCGCGCCCCACGCAAAGCCCATCATTAGCGCCGAGACGGTGCCGGTTTGAGACGGAACCAATTCTTGTGCCATCACAAGATTCACGGGGATCGTGAAGAGCAGCACCAAGCCGCCGGCGGCGAGCGCCAGCGCGGCGATGGGTCCGGTTGTGAAGAAGAACAGCGCGAGCGGAGGCACGCATCCCAGCATCGAAATCATGATCACGCGGCGTCCTCCTAGCCGGTCCGAAAGCCAGCCGCCGGCAAATCCGCCGAACGCGCCCGCCGCCAGATAGAGCGTCAACATGCCGTTGGCGTGTGTGTACTCCATGCCGCGTTCGTGGTTCAGATAGAGCGGCAGGAACTGCGCGTACACAATCTGCACGATGGAGCGAATGAAAACCAGCAGATAGAGGATCAGCAACGGCCTGCGCACGGCGCGCAGCGCGGGCCAATCGATGCCGCGGCGTTGAGAAGGGGACGCCGGTAAGTTGGGCAGATAGACCAGCAGCAGCGCTGTCGCGGCCAGTCCCGGCAGCATCGTCCACGGAAGGCCCGGCGTGCCGAAGCGGTCCACTACGAATGAGAAGAGCGTCGGCCCGAGCGCCATGCCCATCGTGCCGGAGCTGATAAACAACGCCATCCAGCGGCCCTTGTTCGCGGTGACGCCCTGGCCCGCGCGCGCCGAAGCCTGCGGGTGGAAACTGGCGACGCCCGCGCCACCGAGCACCGCAAGCGCCAGCAGCGCGGCGTAGTTCGGGGCCATGGTCAACGACGTGAGGAACACCGCCGCCACCGCCGGCGCAAGCACCGTGAACAGGCGCGAATGGAATCGGTCGGCAAGGTAGCCGTAGAGCGGTTGCGCCACCGACGACGAGACCAACAGCAACCCCGCGGCAAATCCGGCTTGCCCCAGTGAGAGCCCGAGCTGGCGCACTAGAATTGGCTGGAATGCCGAAAGCGCCGACGCGTAGAGATCAATGAAAAAGTGCGCCGCGCACAGCAACGCAAGCGATGTCATCGGCGCTCGCACGACGGGAGGCGCAAGCGGCGGCGCGGCGGTTGTAGTGGCTGACGGCAAGGGAAACTTTTATTTTAGTGGAGTGCAGAGG
>CAYUZM010000453.1:0-5383 GCA_964449665.1 uncultured Solibacteraceae bacterium | reverse complement strand
TTGGAATCCCAACTCGCCCAGCGGTCAAATCTCGTGGCCAATCAACGGGCCAACGCCGGAAATGTCCGGCATTCCGTCGCCCGATTCGCGCACGTCGGCGGCAATTCCGTTGCGGCTTACCCGCGTCGCGCCCTGCGCCCCGGCCGAGGTTTGGAACCCCGCGGCGCGCGCCTGATCGATTCGCTCAGCAAAACTGAGCACGTGTGGTTTCTCGCGGCGAAAGAACATGTGACTCCTTCCATTATAATTCGCAGGTACCCGCAATGGCTCAATACATTCTTTCTCTCGACGAAGGCACCACTAGCGCCCGCGCCGCGCTCTACGATCGCGAAGGCCGCCGCATCGCCATGGAGTCGAACCCGATCGAGTGCAATTACCCGCGCGCCGGCTGGGTAGAACAGGGCGCCCTCGGCATCTGGGAACAACAACTCGACGCGGCTCGCCGCACGTTGCAGGCCGCCGGCGCCAAGGCTTCCGACGTGGCCGCCATCGGCATCACCAACCAACGCGAAACAACCGTCGTGTGGGACCGCGCCACCGGCGAACCCATCGCGCCGGCCATCGTCTGGCAGTGCCGCCGCACGGCCGATTACTGCCAGCAACTCGCCGTGCAATCGGGCCCCATGATCACCGCTAAAACCGGGCTTGTCGTCGATGCCTACTTCTCCGGGAGCAAGATCCGTTGGATTCTCGAAAACGTACCGGGCGCTCGCGAACGGGCCCGCGCGGGCGAACTCCTCTTCGGCAACATCGACACATGGCTCGTATGGAAACTCACCGCCGGCGCCGTTCACGTCACCGACGTCTCGAACGCCTCGCGCACGATGTTGATGAACATCGCCACCGGCGATTGGGACGACGAACTGCTCTCGCTCTTCGATATCCCGCGCGGCATCTTGCCCCGCATCGCGCGTTCGAGCGAGGTGGTCGGCACGGCCGCCGCGTCGCACCTGGGCGCTGAAATTCCCATCGCGGGCATCGCGGGTGATCAACAGGCCGCGCTCTTCGGACAGGCCTGCTTCCGCCCCGGGCTCTCCAAGAACACCTATGGCACCGGCTGTTTCGCCCTGCTCCACACGGGCGCGAAGCAGCCGGTGTCGGCGCACAAGCTGCTCACCACGCGCGCCGCGCAGACCAATGCCGTGCCCCAATTCGCCGTCGAGGGTTCCGTCTTCGTCGCCGGCGCGGCCGTGCAATGGCTGCGCGACGGGCTCGGCCTGATCTCTTCCGCGGCCGAAAGTGAAGCCGTTGCGACCTCGGTTCCCGACACCGGCGGCGTCTATCTCGTCCCCGCCTTTGTCGGCATGGGCGCGCCGCATTGGGACGCCAACGCCCGCGGCCTCATTTGCGGGCTCACTCGCGGCGCCACCCGCGCGCACATCGTCCGCGCCGCTCTCGAAAGCATCGCCTACCAGACGCGCGAACTCGTCGAAGCGATGGAAGCCGACTCCGGCCAGGCGCTCACCGAACTGCGCGTGGATGGCGGCGCCACCGCCAATCAGTTCCTCATGCAGCTTCAAGCCGACCTTCTCGGCACGCCCATCGTGCGGCCCGCCGACATCGAAACCACCGCGCTGGGCGCCGCCTATCTGGCCGGCCTCGCCACCGGGTTCTGGAGCGGCACCGATCAGTTGGAACAGTTCTGGCGCGCCGAACGCGTCTTTGAACCTACGATGCCGGCGAGCGCCCGCGAGCATCTGTATGAAGGATGGAAGGAAGCCGTCCGCCGATGCCGCAGCTAGTTCGCACCACGGCCGCCTCGCTCGCCCTGCTGGCGCTTTCGCTTGGCCAGACCGGCAGTGAGGCGTCCAGCCAACTGGCGCGGCATCGCAATCTGGGCAAGGCGTTCTTTGAGAATCCAACGACGCAGGAGTTGGCCGTCGCTGAGTTCCGCAAAGCCGTCGCGCTGCCGGCCGCCACCGTTGCCGACCGTGTGAACCTGGGCATCGCGCTGCTCGCCGCGGGCAAAACCGAGGCGGGTATCGCGGAATTGGAGCGCGCGCAGAAGCAGGCGCCCGCGATTCCGCACACCTGGTTCAACCTGGGCATTCAATACAAGAAGGCAGGCGACTACGACAAGGCTCGCCAACAGCTCGAACAGATGGCGCGCCTGGTGAAGGATGAACCGGTCACGCACTACAACCTTGGCACGCTCTACAAGCTCGATGGCAAGTTGGCCGAAGCGCGGCGCGAGTTCGAACTTGCCGCCAAACTTGCGCCGCACCTCGCCGCCCCGCACTTTCAGTTGTTCAACCTGCTGCGCCAATCAGGCGACACCGAAGCCGCGCGCCAGCGCCTGGCCACGTTTCAACAGGTGAAGAAGGAGGCCGAAAGCTCGCCCACGCCGGAAGATATGGAGTGGAGCTTCTACTCCGAAGTCATCGACGACCGCGCGCCCGCTCCGCCGCCCGCCTTCCCCGCCCCGCTTGCCGAAGCCCGCGGCGATTTCAACAACGATGGCCTGCAGGACAAACTCATCTTCCGCAACGGCGCGCCTGTATTGATGCGCGCCACCGCGAAAGGCTTCGTGGAACACCCGCTTCCCGCCCCCAAAGGCAACTACCGCGCCGCGGTCTGGTTCGATTTCGATCACGACTATGACCTCGACCTCGCGCTGCTCGGCGACCGCTGCGTGCTGCTGCGCAACCGCATGGAAGCCGGCTTCGACGATGCCACCGCGCTGTTCCCCTTCGCGCCGGGCGCCGCCGAATCGGGCGTGGCGTTTCGCTTCGTTCCCGACACACGCGGCATGGACCTGCTGGTTCACTACAGGGACAAGCCCAGCGTCCTCTATCGCGACCGCCTCGCGGGCAAATTCGAAGCGACTCCCGCGCCCAACTTCCCCGCCCCGCAACCTTCGCCCAAACCAACGGGCCGCACGTGGGTGACGATCCGGCTAAACGGAGTAAAAAACCTGAAATTGGCCGAAGGCTCCGAGGTCGAAATCAAGGCCGGCGCTTTCTATCGCAAGCAGATCTACCGCGGCACGCCTCTGCGTTTCGAATTGCCGGTGATCAAAGAGATCGACGCCGTGCGCATTACCTGGCCGAACGGGCTCATTCAAAGCGAGGCCCGCCAGCCGGTGAACCGCGCGCTCGTATTCAAAGAGGCGCAGCGCCTCTCCGGCTCCTGCCCCACCATCTGGACCTGGGACGGCCACGAGTTCCGCTACATCACCGACGTGCTCGGAGTCGCGCCGCTCGGCGCCGCCGCGGGTAACGGCGAGTACTTCCCCACCGACCACGAAGAGTCCATCGTGCTGCCCGAAGGCGCGCTGCAAGCCCGCAACGGCCGCTACGAAATACGCATCACCGAGGAACTGGCCGAGGTGACCTATCTCGATCAGGTGCGCCTGCTCGCCGTCGATCACCCGCATGGCACCACTCTACTGACGAACGAAAAGTTCCAATCTCCGCCCTATCCGCCGATGCAACTCACCGTTGCCTCGCGGATGACGCCGCTCACAATCACCGGTTCCGAACTGCCCTTGCCCGCGGACGCCGCCACAATGCCCAACCTCACGCTCGTCCTCACCGGCTGGGTCGATTGGGCCGATGGCAGCACGTTCCTCGGCCTCGCGCAGCGCGGCAAGCCGCTTACGCTCCCCACGCTCGAAGCCCAGACCATCGACGGCCGCTGGCACACCGTCTATGAAGAGATGGGCATGCCCGCCGGCAAACCCAAATCCATCGCCATCGATCTCGCGGGCAAACTTCCGCCGCGCACGCAACGCCTCCGCATTCGCACCAACCTCGCACTGCACTGGACCTCGGCAGCTCTCGCATCCTCACAACCCGCGCCGGCCGCGCATGAAGTTCCCACACTCACCGCAGAGCTTCGCTTCCGCGGATTCTCCCGGGCGCTCATCGATCCCGCCCGCAAGCAGCCCGAAATGTTCTTCTACGCCGATCCTTCGCCATCATCCATGTGGAATCCAACGCAGGGTACCTATTCGCACTATGGTGCTGTCGGCCCATTGTTGAGTACAGTAGACGACCGCATGGTGATCATGGGCTCTGGCGACGAACTCGCCCTCCAATTCGATGCGCGGTCCATACCGCCCCCGGCGCCCGGCCTCAAGCGCAGCTTCGTGCTCGTGGCCGACGGTTGGGCCAAGGATCAGGACGCGAACACCGCGCACTCGCAAACCGTGGAGCCGCTGCCCTTCCACGGCATGGCCGGCTATCCCTACGGTCCCGGCGAGCGCTTCCCTGGAACGCCCGCGCATCAAGAGTGGCGCAAGCAATACAACACGCGACCCGCGCTGCGAACGCTGCATCCGCTCACGCGCCGGCCGCTGCACGGCACCCAAGGCGCATCGGAATGAATCGTATCCTCGGACCGCTGTTTCTCCTGTGGCTCCTCATCACGGGCTACATCGCCGGATTCGCCACGCCCAGCGTGTTCTACATGACGAACGTGCTGGCGCACGTCTTTCTCGGCGCGGCGCTCTTCATACTCGGAGCGCGCTGGCTGCCAAAGCCCGCGCTCGTCCTGCTCGCCATCTCCACGCTGCTGGGCGCGTATCTCACCTGGAGCGGCGCGGTGCTCGCCAACCGTTCCATTCTCATCGCGCACATCGTCGCCGGCGCCGCCGGCCTGCTCCTGCTCGTGCGCGTGCCATCGCGTCCCTATCGCATCGCGCTCGCCGCCGCCGCGCTGCTCGCCGTTGGCGCGCTCGCCTACCAGCGCATGTTCCCCGACCCCACGCTGCGCATCCGCAACTCGCTGATCGTCCCCACGTCGATGGAGGAAGAAGGCGCGGGCCCGAAATCGCCTTTCTGGCCCTCCTCCTCGAACACCAACGTGAACAAGACCATCCCCTCTGATTTCTTCATGGACTCGAAGCTCTGCGGCACCTGCCACAAAGACATCTACAAACAGTGGGAAAGCTCGATGCACCACTTCGCATCGTTCAACAACCAGTTCTACCGGAAGTCCATCGAACACATGCAGGAATTGAGCGGCACCAAGGGCTCCAAATGGTGCGCCCCCTGCCACGACCACGCGGTGTTCTTCAACGGCCGCTTCGACAAGCCGATCAAAGACCAGATCGACACGCCCGAAGCGCAAACCGGGCTCGGCTGCATGAGCTGCCACGCCATCTCGCACGTCAACGGCCCGAGGGGCAACAGCGCCTTCATCGTCGATTACGGCATCCTGTGGACGGCGCGCCGCCAGATTCAGAACTCGGTGGACGCCGCGGCCATGGCGGCCGCCATTTCCCTGGCCTTCGACGCTCCGGACGATCAGGCGCGCGCGCGCGCCAACGCACTCACCGCGGTGGCGCAGAACCCTGTCTGGGGAAGGGCGGCGTCGATGACCGCCGCCGACATCACGTTCTTCTCCTCCCCCTCCTGCCCGACCGGGTCGGTCGGCGACG
>CAYUZM010000452.1:0-5394 GCA_964449665.1 uncultured Solibacteraceae bacterium | reverse complement strand
GTGTGCGGCATGGACGTCGAACCCACCAAAGCTGGTGGGTTCACTGAACTCCAGGGGCAGACCTACTATTTCTGCGGCTCGAAGTGCAAAGAGAAGTTCGATCGCAATCCAGAGCAATATATGGGCAAGGCTGGGCCATCGCCTCAGACCGGCCACGGTTGTTGCGGCTAACCATCAAACCCACGTAAAAGACGAGCCCGCGATTGCAACAGGGCAGGAAATCGATGATTGACGTCCCAAATAGAACCCGGATGCTGACGGCACGTCTGTGGCGGGGTGCCGCCTTGGCCGGGCTGGTCCTACTTGTGACGGTTCCGCTTCTCCCAGCACAGCAGGTGAACACGCCGCTCACGCTGGACGCCGCGATCATCTACGCCAAGCAAAACAGTCCGCGGCTTTCTGCTGCGAAACACGGCGTGACTACCGGGCAAGCATCTATTTCCGCGGCGAGAGCTGAGCGTGTGCCCCGTCTCACGATCGGAGGAGCGGCACGTGGGTCGAGTCAGCCTACACAAACCGCGATGGGCTTTCCCTTGACGCAGTTGTCGTCGATTCCAGAGAACCAGCCGTTCCGCAGAGGTCACCTCAATGCAGAAATCCGGGCAACCATGCCAGTGTATGCAGGCGGTCGCATCTCGTCGGCAGTGAGTCTCGCACAAGCCCAACGCGATTTGGCTCACATTAGCGCACGCGATGTGGAGCGTGACTTGGAATTCGACGTAACGAGCACCTATGCCAATCTGGTTCAACTCGATCGAGACGTCGAGGCGGCACGAGAGTCTCTCAAGGCGCTAACCGAGAGCCGCCGGGTGGTCGCGCAGATGCTCGACGAAGGGAAAGTAGCGCGTGTCGATCTTCTCAAAGTCGACACCCGATTGGCGGACGTGCAAGACACGGCGATTGAGTTCAGAAACGCCCGCGAGATCGAGGCGGGACAGTTGAATGCTCTCCTGGGCCGTCCAATCGATACTCCGGTTGTGGTGGAAACGACCTTACCGGCGCCGCCGGTACAACCATCCCTGGACCAGATATCTCAGTCCGCGCGTACTGGAAATCTGAAGTACCAGATCGCAGAGGCACAGGTCAGCATCGCGGAACGCTCCGTCGCAGTAGCGAAGTCGGCGCAAAGGCCGTCGCTCTCTCTCGCCGCCACTCTTCTCGGGCAAAGTGCCGATCCTTTTGCCGTGTATCGGGGTGGTGTAATTGCGGGCGTGGTGTTCACCTTCCCCTTTTTCGATCGGACACTGACTTATCGGGTGGCGGAAGCAAGGGGCCGCGAATTAGAACGTCGGGCCGATTTGAAGCAGGTGGATCTGGATGCGGCGCAGAGGGCACGCACGGCCTATCTGCAGGTCCAGAATTCTCAAGAGCGGATTCGGGCCACCGAAACTGCCGTTGGCTACGCCAGGGAGGCTCTCCGGATTGAACAAGAAAAGCAGCGCTTTGGCCGCGGCATCATTGAGAACCTGCTCGATGCGCAGGCTGCGCTCCTCACTTCGGAAGCGAAGTATTATCGCGCACTGGCCGACTATTTGACCGCTACCGCCGCAGTCAAGCGAGAGACGGGGATTTGAGGAGTGAATATGCCAAAAACCGCAGAACCGGAGGTGGTCGACAAGTCCAAGCAAACGGAAGTGATCGACAAACCCGCGCAGCATGAGCCGAGCGGCAAGTCCGAGCCAGAGGTAGCCGCCAAACCTACAGAGGTAGGCGACAAAACCAAAACAGACGAAGTAAATGACAAATCCAACCTGAAAAGAGCCGCCAAACTTCTCCTCTATGGACTCCTCGTGGTGGCTGCTGTCTTGCTTGTGAAGTACTTCTTCTTCACTCCATCGGAGGTCGTGATTGTGCAAGCCCGGCAACAGGACTATGCGGGGGAAGTGCAAGGGACCGGCACCGTCAACGTCGATGTCCTGGCAGCCGTAGGAGCCAAACTCCCCGGCCGCATCGAGCGAGTGCTGGTAAATGAAGGTGATTATGTGCGCTCCGGCCAGGTGGTCGCGACGCTAGAAGACACTGACTTGCGTCAAATGCTGGAGCGCTCCGAGGCCCGGCTACAAGCAGCGCGTATGACCGAGCAAGCATCACGGGCGATGGTGCAATCCGCGCAGGCGGCCGCGCAGGCGGCACGAGCGACCGCGCAATCCCGGCGAGCGACGAAATATCAGACGGAACGTGCCTGGGCGCGGGAAAAACATCTGGTGGCAACCGGGGCGGTCAGCCAGGAAGAAGCAGATCAATACGAGGAGCGAGATCGGACGGCGGCCAGCGCAATAGGAGCCGCGGACGCCGACATCGGAGCGGCACAGGCGCAAATCGAGGCTGCCGAGGCGAAGGTGCAAGCGGCGCGTTCTGAAATCCTCGCTGCGGAAGCCGACGTTCGGCTGCAGCAGTTCAACCTTTCGCAGACGAAGATCTTCACCTATGTGAACGGCATCGTAACGGATCGACCCAAGCGTCGGGGTGACGCGATTGTTTCCGGTGAAACTGTACTCTCGGTGGCAGATCCCAAACTGACTCTGGTGGCCGCTTACCTCGACCAGCGCTTTGCCGGCAGTATCAAGGCAGGCCAAACGGCAACAGTAATTTTGCGGGGCAGCGCAAAAGAGCAGATCCCTGGGCGCGTGTACCGGATCCGTCCGCAAGCAGATCCAGCCGCTGAGGAGATGACGGTCGAAATCTCCTTCCCGCTACCGTCGGCCGAGCTGCAAATCGGCCATTGGGCGGAAGTTTATGTACAGGTGAGCCATTTGAAGAATGCCTTGGTCGTGCCAAAAACATCCGTGATGCCGATGGGTGAAGAGCGAGTGGTGCTCGTGGCCGACTCGAACAATAGAGTTCGCCAAGTGAAGGTCGAAACCCTGGCTACCAGCCCGCGGTCGCAGGTTGTTGCGGTTGCCGGAGACCTGAAGGCCGGGGACTGGGTCCTGACGCAACCAATGGGAATCGAGCCGGGACAAAAGGTCCGCACCACTCAGATTACAGCCGGTAAGGCTCCCCCGCCGGCGATGAAGATGTAGTTGCCAACTCAATGAATCTCGCATTAAAAGACACCCGCTACCACCTTTTCAAGTTCCTGAGCTCTACGCTTGGCGTCAGTCTTCTGTTGATGGTGGTGTTTGCCCTCGGAGGAATTATTCGCGGCGTGATTCTAGATTCCTCCACCATCATCAGGGCAACCGGCGCCGATCTTTGGGTCGTTCAAAAAGGCTGGCTCGGTCCATTCATTGAGGTATCGAGACTTCCCCACGACTACTATCATGCCATCCAGTCCATGCATGGAGTGGCAGAGGCTAGCCCGCTGGTAATGGCGTGGAACCACGTCGATCATCCAATGCGTCCATCCGGTCTGATGCTTTTCATGTATCGGAACGCGCGGATCGGTACGCGAACAATGGTCGAGCCACATTGGATTGACATGGTGAGTGAATTACGGTTCCTTTTGATTGGATATGAGCCGGATCACCTCGGCGGACCTCCAATGATCGTGGCGGGGCGTGAAATCGAAGCTAGTCATTTTGAACTCGTCGCCGACAGGAAGACCGGGTTGCGGGTAGGCGAAATCATACGCTTGCGCGGTTTCGACTATACAGTAGTCGGCCTGACGGAAAACATGGCTGTGTTCAACGCCGACCCCGTGATCTACGCCAGGCTGGCGGATGCCCAAAATATCCTCTTCGAGCCAGATCCAGATTTACTACGCAATATCCGTAGGCGCACCGGGTCCCAGTTGGGAGGCGCGGCGGCCGTGGCCCCACGGTTGACCCCGCCATCGGCGCGAGAGCCTTCCGCATTGTCAGCAAACCTTCACATGATCAACGCAATCGCGGTAAAGGTCGAGCCCGGGGTTTCCATTGAGGAAGTGGCACAACAGATTGGACGCTGGAAGCACCTCGAAGTCCACACGGCCGCTCGGCAAGTCAACATGCAACTGATGGGCGCCAACCGGCTCATCCTTATGCAGTTGTCACTATTTCGTCTTCTCCTGCTCATCATCGCGGGAGTCATTATCGGGCTCATTACCTATACGTTCACCCTGGACAAGATCAAGGATATCGCGGTGCTGAAACTGCTCGGAACACAGACACGGCGCATTTACAGCATGATCATTCAGCAGGCCGTGCTCATGGGACTGCTCGGTACCGTGTTAGGGGGCCTGCTCGAGTTCGCCATCGAACCCTATTTCCCGAGAAGAGTTTCGGCCACGGTGGGAGACATGGGGCAGATGCTTGTGATCATAACCGTCATTTCAATTCTCGCTAGCTTGGTGGCCGTCCGGCGCGCCATGCAGGTCGATCCGCGGATTGTCCTGGGAACTTGAGTGGAGAGTATGGGTCCTGCAATCGAGACCAAGAGGCTAATCAAAACCTACGGCGAGGGGCGCGCCAAAGTCGAAGCCCTCAAGGGGGTCGACCTCGCGGTCAATAAGGGTGAGTTACTCGCGATCATGGGACCGAGTGGGTCGGGAAAAACAACACTTTTAATGATTCTCGGCCTTGTTACGGTACCTACAGAAGGCCAGTTAGTCCTGGATGGGGACAACATCTACGGTGGGGGCGCTCGCGATTTCCAAAAGCTCCGCCGCGAGAAGATCGGCTTTATCTTTCAGTTTTCCAACCTGATTCCGTTTCTCACGGCGGAGGAAAACATTATGCTGCCGATGGATCTGGTTGGCGTAACTGGCCGAAAGGCACAGGCCCGCGCCGTCGAGTTGCTTGACTATTTGGAAGTAACCGGCCGTGCCCACGAACTTCCCGAGCGGTTATCCGGAGGAGAGAGACAGCGCGTGGCCATCGCGCGCGCATTGGCAAACAGTCCGGCAATGATTCTGGCGGACGAGCCGACGGCATCTCTGGATACGGATCGCGGGCTTAGTGTCATGCGTTTGTTGCGGAAGCTGAGCACGGAGCAAGGAACGGCGGTTTTGGTCGTGACTCATGATGAGCGCATGATCGGCGAGGTTGACCGGGTTCTCCAGCTTGTGGACGGCAGCGTGGTCAGCGACAAGCGCCAGACGAAGGCCCAAAGTCCGGTCCCGAAGGACGCGCCACAAGGAGAGATTCAAAACGGCGCGAAGCCGCCTGAAGAGGTGGTGCGAGTTGGGACATAGAGCTAGCCGGACGTTTCGCGCTGGATTGCCATCGTGAAATCATGAACACCTCGATACTTACGGTCGATGCCGAGTTGGAGAAGCTTCAGCGGGAGACGTTCGGATATTTTTTGCACGAGACAAACCCGGCCAACGGACTGGTGATCGACAAAACCGCAGCGAATTGGCCTTCAAGCATTGCAGCCACCGGACTGGCGTTGGCATGTTATCCGGTGGCGGTCGAACGCGGTTTTATGCCACGCGCGGCGGCCGTGGAAAGAACGTTGGCGACGCTGCGGTTC
>CAYUZM010000451.1:0-5396 GCA_964449665.1 uncultured Solibacteraceae bacterium | reverse complement strand
CGGGCATAGGGCTGTGGCGGGGATGGGGCGCTCCCAGCCGAATACGGGAAGCGCGGAAGCGGCGGCGGTGGCGGCCGGTAGGGTAAGGAAGTCGCGGCGGTTCATCGGGCATTAGCCTATCGAGCGGAAGGACGCGGGGTCAAGGGCTGGCGGGTGGAGTACCGGCGGGCGTAGGCGCCGGGCGCGCGGCAGGATCGGCGGGCGGAGGTGCCGCGCTGGCGGCAGGAGCGGCGGGCCGCCCGCCGCGCATGGCGCGCACCGTTGCCTGAATCCCGTCGCGGTAGGAGGTTTGCAGCAGGTTCGGAAGCAACCGCCGCAAGCGGCTGTCATCAAGCAGCACAGGCGTCGTCCACAGATAGTGCATCTCCACGACCTCGCGCATGAAAGGACTGAAGAGGCCCATGATTCGAAGCAGAGTCTTGCCCGCGGCGCGCAGCTTGGGTTTGCGGCCCACTTCGGCGAACACCAGTTCGGCGAAGGCGCGCGTCGTGATCGCTCCCGGACCGGCGAGATTCCACGCCTGGCCGTAGGCCTGCTCCTCGGCGGCGAGCGCGACCAGGGCCTTGGCGACATCTGGCACATAGATGAACTCGTGCGGCGTGTCGATGGGGCCGATGACATTGGCCGTGCCGCCGTTCAGGGCCGCTTCGAAGATCGCGCGCACGTAGCTCAACTCCGAATCGGGTCCGTAGAAATCAGGCGGACGCAGCATGGCCGTGCGCATCCCGTTACGGCCATCGGCGGCAAACACGAGGTCCTCCTGCTCCTTGCGCATGCGGCCTTTGAAGGTGTGCGGTTCGCGTGGATGCGACTCATCGACGCGGCCGCGTTGCGGCACGCCGTACGGATAGACGGTGCTCACATGGACGAATCTGCACACACCCGAGGATGCCGCCGCCTCCAGCGCGACGCGCGTCAGTTGGGGATGGAGCGCGAACTGCGGATAGGGGACGCCGGCGGTATAGAAGACGGTGTCGACGCCGGCCGCTGCCGCACGGGCCGCGGCGGCATGGCTCAAGTCGGCGGCGTGGAGTTCGGCCAGCGGTCCATACTGCTGGAAGGCGCGGCGCAGCTTCTCTTCCGATCGGCCCACGACGCGAAAGCGCTGGCCTCTTGCCGCCATTTCCATGGCGAGCGCCTTTCCCACCGCGCCGCCGGCCCCAAAAATTGCGTGCAACATGGCTTGCCGCTCCTCACGGCGATTCGCTTTCAGTGTTCCATATGGAGGGGCGGAGGGCCACGGTTGGGGACCAGGGTTGCGGGCCACGGCTGGCCCTCCAACGCCCGCGACGATATACTCTTTGCACTTCCATGTCGCGTTGGGTCGCCTTGTTTGCGATGACCGTCCCGCTGGTGGCGCAGAACGCCATCGAGGCGGAGGCGCGCGCGGTGATCGAGGCCAACTGCACCGGCTGCCATGGCGCGGCGAAGATGGCGGGATTCGACATGCGCGACCGCGTGTCGTTGCTCAAGGGCGGCGGGCGTGGAGCGGCGATTGCGCCGGGGCGCGCGGCGGAGAGCCTGCTCTACAAGGCCGTGCGGCGCGAAGGCGAGTTGAAGATGCCTCCGGGCAAGAAGGCGCTGAGCGAGGCCGAGGTGGCGGTGATCGCGCGTTGGATCGACGCCGGCGCGCCTTGGGGGGGCAAGTCCGCCAAGAGCGAGGCGGCCTGGTGGTCGTTCCGGAAGCCCGTGCGGCCAGTGGTTCCGGCGGGCGGTTCGCGGTCGCCCATTGACGCCTTCATCCAGGCCAAATTACAGGCAAAGGGACTTCGCGCAACGCCGGCGGCATCGAAGCGCGAACTCGTTCGGCGCGCCTACTTCGATTTGCTGGGCCTGCCTCCATCGGCGGACGAAGTGGCCGCGTTCGTGGCCGACGAATCGCCGGAGGCGTGGGCCAAGCTGATCGACCAACTGCTCGCTTCGCCGCGCTACGGCGAACGCTGGGGCCGGCGCTGGCTCGATGTGGTGCGCTACGGCGATACGGGCGGCTATGAGACCGACGTCAGTTACGCCAATGCCTGGCGCTATCGCGACTACGTGATCGAAAGCTTCAACCGCGACAAGCCGTACAACGTGTTCGTGCAGGAGCAGGTGGCGGGCGACGAGATGTGGCCGGACGATTTGGAACGCGAGGGCGGCTACTTCATTCCCAAGCACAAGCTGGAGAATCTGCACCGCTGGCTGGGCACGGGGCTGTACACGATCGGCCCGATGTCGTATGAGTACGCGCTGCACATGGAGCACTACCGCGCCGAGTGGCAGGCCGATGCGGTGGATACAACGGCGTCGGCGTTTCTTGGGCTGACTTACGGCTGCGCGCGCTGCCACGACCACAAGTTCGACCCGATCACGCAGAAGGACTATTACAAAATGGCGGCGATGTTCGCCGGAAGTGTGGAGCGCGAGATTCCGACGGTGGGGCAGTACGGCATCCTCGAGTACACGCGCTTCTATCCGAAGCAGCAGGCGGCGGATGAGATCAAGAAACGCATCCGGCGTTTGGACGCCGCGGCGAATGGCGGCGAGCGCGCCTCGCGGCGGCGCAGCCTCACGCCCGAGCAACGTGGGCTCACGCCCGAGCAGCGCGATCTGCGCGAGACGCTGCTGCGGCAGTTGGGCGAGGCCTACCTTGCCGCGCCGGCGCGCTATGAGACGGCGAGCATTCTGTCGCATACCGAACAGGTACCGCCGACGCATGTGCTGGTGCGCGGGGAGTATGCGAATAAGGGCGACGTGGTGCAGCCGGGCTTCCCTGCCTCGCTGAACGACGGACCGGCGGTTGAGGGGCCAGCAAGGGGTCCGTTTGTGCCGCAGAGGCGTAAGGCGCTGGCCGAGTGGCTCACCTCGAAGGACCAGCCGCTCACGGCGCGCGTGATGGTGAACCGCGTCTGGCAGGGGCACTTCGGGCGCGGCATTGTGGCCACGCCGAACGACTTCGGGCGGCAGGGCGAACCGCCGACGCATCCCGAGTTGCTCGACTGGCTGGCGGTGGAGTTCATGGAAAAGGGCTGGAGCGTGAAGGCGCTGCACAAGGCGATCATGATGTCGGATACGTATCGCCAGTCGTCGGCCTGGAACGAGGGCAACGGCGCGGTGGACCGCAACAACGTATACCTGTGGCGCATGAACCGGCGGCGCTTGGAAGCCGAGGAGGTTCGCGACGCGGTGCTGGCGGTGTCGGGGCAGATTCATCACAAGCTCGGCGGGCCGCCGGTGGCGGTGCCGTTGAGCCAGGAAGAGCTGGAGGGGATTCGCGATCCCGATTTTTGGCCGGTGTCGGGCGACGAGTCCGAACACAGGCGGCGCAGCGTGTACCTGATGGTGAAGCGCAGCTTCCCGGTGCCGATGCTGCAGAGCTTCGATGCGCCCGATCCGGCGCAGAGTTGCGCGCGGCGCGATGTGTCAACGGTGGCGCCGCAGGCGCTGGCGATGATGAACAGCGGCTTTGTGCGCGGCGCGGCGCTGGCGCTGGCCGGGCGATTAAAGAGCGAGCGCGATGCGGTGGGCGCGGGCTTCCGCGCGGCCACGGGGCGCGGACCAACGGCGGACGAACGGCGGCGCGCGGACGCGTTCTTGCAGCGCCAGCCGCTGGAACAGTTCTGTCTGCTTCTGTTTAATCTGAACGAGTTTCTTTATGTCGAATAGTCTTGACCGGCGGCGGTTTCTGCAGAACTCAGGGCTCGGATTCGGCTCCGTGGCCGCGTCTTGGATGATGGCTCGCGATGCGCAAGCGGCGGCGAAGCCTCCGCACATGCCGGCGACGGCGAAGTCGATCATCTCGTTGTTCATGCATGGCGGGCCGAGCCACATCGACACCTTCGATCCGAAACCGGCGCTGGAGAAACTGGAGGGCCAGCGCGTTCCGGACAGCTTCGGCGATGTGCGGTTGCAGTTCTCGACGTTCAAGGAGCAGCCGATTCTGGCGTCGCGGCGCAAGTTCCAGAGGCACGGGCAGAGCGGCGTGGTGATCTCCGATCTCTTTCCGCATGTGGCGCAACACGCCGACGACATCGCGGTGCTGCGCGGGATGAACCACGACGGCTTCACGCACACGGCGGCGCTCAATTGGTTGAACAACGGCTGGCCGCGGCTGGGGCGTCCGAGCGTGGGGTCGTGGATCACCTACGGACTGGGCGCGGAGACGGAGAACCTGCCGGCGTTTGTGGTGATGCTCGAAGGAGGCATCAAGTCGGGACCGCCGGTGTACAGTTCGGGCTTTCTGCCGGCGACGTACCAGGGGACCACGATCCGCAAGGGCTCGTCGCCGATCCTGTATGCACAGCGGCCAGAGGGCGCGGGCGAGGCGGCGCAGCGCGACATGCTGAACGAGCTGCGATGGTTCAACGAGCAGCATCAGCAGACGCGGCGCGAGGACACGGAACTGGCGGCGCGGATTGCCTCCTACGAGCTTGCGTTCAAGATGCAGATGGCGGTGCCCGAGCTGAGCGACCTGGCGGGTGAATCGGCGGCGACGCGGGCGATGTATGGCATGGACGACGAGCGCACCTCCGATTTCGGATCGCGTTGTCTGATGGCGCGGCGGCTGGTGGAGCGCGGCGTGCGATTCGTGCAGGTGTGGTCGGGGACGACGACGGGCGAAGGCGACTGGGACGGCCACAAGGGTTGCGAGAAGAACCACGAGCGGCAGGCGGCAAAGACCGACAAGGCCGTGGGCGCGCTGCTGAAGGACTTGAGGGCACGTGGGCTGCTCGATTCGACGCTGGTGGTTTGGGGCGGCGAGTTCGGGCGCACGCCCACCAGCGACGGCAACGCCAATGGCGCGGGCGACAACTTCGGGCGCGACCACAATCCGTACGGCTTCTCGATTTGGATGGCGGGCGGCGGCGTGCGGGGCGGCAAGACAATTGGGGCGACCGATGAGATTGGCCTGCGCGCGGTGCAAGACCCGGTTCATGTACACGACTTCCACGCGACGCTGCTGGCGATGTTGGGGCTCGACCATACGAAGCTCACGTATACGTTCCAGGGGCGCGATTACAGGCTGACGGACGTGCACGGCAAGACGGACCTGCTGGCGAAGCTGCGCGCATAGATTCGGCCGCGCGGGCAATGGGCGCGGGCCGGTGCTACGATGCGGGGATGCTTCGCCGCACCTTCACGTTGACGATGCCGGCCGCGCTTGCCGCGCCGCTGGCGCGCGCGCAGGACCGCTCGCACTGGGACCGGCCGTTTCCGCCGCACAAGATTGCGGGGAACCTTTATTACGTAGGCACGGAGGGGTTGTCGAGCTACCTCGTGACGACGCGGGACGGGCACATCCTGATCAACTCGAGCTTCGAGCGCACGGTACCGATGATCCGCACGGCAATCGAGCAGCTGGGATTCAAGTATGGCGATGTGAAGATCCTGCTCGGCTCGCTCAACGAGCAGCGGGC
>CAYUZM010000450.1:0-5399 GCA_964449665.1 uncultured Solibacteraceae bacterium | reverse complement strand
TTCCGTGGCGACCCCAACACTCCTTACGACGGCACCAACGGCGACTACAACAACGTCAGCGCGCGTTTTGGTTTTGCGTGGGATGTGTTTGGCGACGGCAAGACCAGTCTGCGCGGGGGCGGCGGCATGTTCTACAACCAGCATCAATATGGCGAGTTCAACAACGGCGGCGTGAACGCCCCGCCGTGGAGCATCCGCCTGAGCGTGACGCAGCCGCAAGGGCCGTTCTCCGATCCTTATCGGGGGCGCGACGACTTCAACCTGGTTCGGGTCGAATCGATTGGCGACAAGAACGCGCCATTCCCGAGGCCGGTGCTAGTGACCACTTACGACGAACGCCAGGACACGCCACTCACCTACAACTGGAACCTCACGCTCGAACGCGAAGTGGTGAAGGAATGGCTTGTTCGCGCGGCCTATGTCGGATCGGCCAGCAATTACGGCCATGCCGTGCTGCAGTTGAACCCGTCGGTTTACATTCCCGGTTCGACGGCGGGCGCCGACGCGCGGCGGCTGTTTGCTCCCGATTTGGGCGGCATCGAATACTTCACGCAGGACCGCCGCGGCTACTATCACTCGGGCCAACTGTCGTTGACGAAGCGCTTCAGCCGGGGCTTCACCGTGTTGGCCAACTACACATGGTCGAAGAGCCTGGACAACAACGCCGCGTTCGTGGTGCCCTACAACATTGCCGGTGCAGACAATATGCACTATGGGCCATCGGACTTCGATCACCGCCACCGCGTGGTGATGTCGTGGGTGTGGGATCTGCCGAAGGCCGCAACGAACAATCGCGTATTGCGGCAGGTGGTCAACGGCTGGCAATACTCCGGCATTGGCCAATACCAGACCGGCGGACCCTTTACCGTTCGCAGCGGGGCGGACAACTCCCGCACGGCGATGGGCCAGGACCGCGCGATCCTGACGGGACAAAGCATCGAACCGGCGGCCGGACTCGACAAGCGTGCTTGGTTTAATGCCGCCGCCTTCGCCACTAACCCGCTGGGCACCTTCGGCACGCTGGGCCGCAACACGATGTACGGCCCCAACCTGTTCAGCTTCGACATGGGTTTCTTCAAGCAGTTCCCCATCCGCGAACGCATGAACCTTCAGTTCCGGGCGGAGATGTTCAACATCTTCAACCAGGTGAATTTCGCCAATCCGAACAATGCGCTGAACGGCGGCGGCTTCGGCACGATCACGGCCACGAGTTCGTCGGCGGGCGACCCGCGCATCATGCAGTTCGCTCTGAAGTTCGTTTTCTGAACCAACCCGTGTTTGCTGTCCCGCCACGCCGGTCAAGCCGCGCGGCGCATCGCTGAACGCCTTGCGCCGCGCGGCTTGCGCCTTGACACCCCGCCCAACCCATTGCTACTTTTGAAGTTTCCTCGTCAGAAAGGGCTTCCACGTTGAGCTGAGGCCGAAGCTCATGAGCACTGCGCCCATTCGTGGTCTGCAAATGCAAACATCAACGCCCTTCACCAGCTATCAGATCGGTGGCTCCTACGACGAAATGTTCAGCGCGCCGGGTGTTCCCCGGGCGCATTACGGCGCCCTTCACCGCCATTTGCTCGATCTGCCCGAGGGACAGATGCGCCGCCGGAAGTCTGTCGCCGACCAGAGCTTCCTGCACCAAGGCATCACCTTCACCGTCTATGGCAAAGACGAGGGCACCGAGCGCATCTTTCCGCACGACCTCGTGCCGCGCATTATCACTTCGCCGGAATGGTCGCGCGTGGAAAAGGGCCTCGAACAGCGCATTCGCGCGTTGAACGAGTTTCTCAAGGACATCTACCACGAAGGCCGCATTCTCAACGACAACGTCGTGCCGCGCGAGATGGTTTACTCGTGCCGGCACTTCCGGCGGGAGATGCGCGGTCTCGACGTGCCTCGCGGCATCTACATCACCGTGGTGGGCACGGATCTGATCCGCCTGCCGTCGGGAGAGTTCGTCGTGCTGGAGGACAACCTGCGCGTGCCGTCGGGCGTGAGTTATATGCTCACGTCGCGGCAGGTGATGAAGCGCGTTTTCCCGGAGTGGTTCCGCCAGACGCAGGTGCGTCCGATCGAGCATTATCCGCAGGCGCTGCTGGCCACGCTGCGTTCGCTGGCGCCCGAGGGGCGCCCCGAGCCCACCATCGTTCTGCTCAGTCCTGGAGTGTTCAACAGCGCGTACTTCGAACACGCCTTCCTCGCCCGCCAGATGGGGATTCAGTTGGTCGAGGGCCGCGATCTGGTGGTGAACGACAACATACTCTACATGCGCACGACCACGGGCCTGGAGCGGGTGGACGTGATTTACCGCCGCGTCGACGACGACTTCATCGATCCGCTCGCCTTCCGTTCCGATTCCATACTCGGCGTGCCCGGCATATTCAACTCCTACCGTTCGGGCAACGTGACGCTCGCCAATGCCATCGGCACCGGCATTGCCGACGATAAAGCCCTCTACGCATACGTGCCGCGCATCATCCGCTACTACTTAAACGAAGATCCGATCATCAACAACGTCGAAACGTTTCTGATGACCGAGGAGAAAGAGCGGCGGCATGTTTGTGGCGACCTCGGGAAGTACGTCGTGAAGGCGGTCGGCGAATCGGGCGGCTATGGCATGTTGATCGGGCCTCATTCCACGGCCGAGGAGCGCGCCGAGTTCAAGACGCGCATTGAAGCCGATCCGCGCAACTACATCGCGCAGCCCACGATTCAGCTTTCCACGGCTCCCTGTTTTATCGACGGCGCCATTGAGCCGCGCCACATCGACCTTCGTCCCTACATTCTCTTTGGCGACAGAGTGACCATCGTTCCCGGCGGGCTCACGCGCGTCGCGCTCAAGAAAGGATCCCTGGTGGTGAACTCGTCGCAAGGCGGGGGCAGCAAGGACACCTGGGTGGTCAACGAATAATCCAATGCTCTCCCGAGTTGCCGACAACCTCTACTGGATGAGCCGTTACCTGGAGCGCGCCGAGCACACGGCCCGGCTGCTCGACGTGCAATTGGGCCTGATTCTGGAAACAGGGCAGGAACCCGGCGATGGCCGCTGGATGCGCCTGGTGCAATGTCTCGGCATCACGGCCAAGCCGCCGTCCGAGGACGACCCTTCGCGCCTCATTCACTGGCTTGCCTTCGACGCGGCGAGCCGCGCCTCGATTGTCACGGCCATCAGCACGGCGCGCGAGAACGCCCGCCAGGTGCGAGAGATGATCAGCTCCGAGATGTGGGAGCAGGTGAACCGCATGTACCACGACGCGCGCGCCATCTCCGCGGGCGGCTATCAGGACCGCGACCCGCAGGATTTCCTGCACGAGGTCATCACGGGCTGCCATCTGTTCCGCGGCCTGCTCTCGGCGACGATGAATCACGGCGAGGGCTGGCAGTTCATTCGCCTGGGCCGGTACATCGAGCGCGCGGGTCTGGTTTCGACGTTGCTGGACGTTCACTTCCGCGAATTTCTTCCCGACGGCAAGGCCGTGATCGACCCGGCCGATCACCTGGAATGGATCGGCCTGCTCAAGAGCTGCACGGCGTTTGAAGGCTATTGCAAGGTCTACACGGCTGAGCTTGGCGCGGGCAAGATTGCGGAGTTTTTACTCCTGAATCGAGAGTTTCCGCACTCTGTTCGCTACGCGGTGGACAATATGCAAAGCGGACTCGGCCAGTTACCGGAAGGCGCATCGAGCCAGGGTTCCAACCGGCTGCATCGTCTGGCCGGACGCCTGCAAGCGTCGCTGAACTTTTCGCAGATGGACGAGATTCTCGCCGACGGGCTCAGTTCCTATCTTGCCGACGTCCAACGCCAGTGCATTCAGATTCATCACGTACTGCACCAGGTTTATATCGACTACCCGATCGAGACTGCCATCGAAGCCTGATTCCGCATGTACTATTCCATTCGCCACCTGACCCGTTTCGACTACTCGGTCCCCGTCTCGGAAAGCGTGATGGAAGTGCGCATGCGTCCGCGCACGGAAGGCCATCAGCGGTGCTTTCAATTCAAGCTGGAGGTTTCGCCGCGGGCGCGCGTGTTTCTCTACCGCGACTATCTGGGCAACACGATTCATCACTTCAACGTTCCGGGGCGGCATCTGCGCCTGGGCATTCTCGCCGAAGCCGTGGTGGAGGTGGACGATCCCGTGGCGCTGCCGCCGAGCATCGGCGCGGGCACATGGGGAGAACTCGACGTGCTGGCCGAGCGCGGGGAGTTCAGCGAATTTCTCGAACCCAGCCGTTTCGCCCACCCTACGCCGGGCCTGAGCGACCTTGGCCGCGAGATCGGCGCCGAGCGCCGCATGGATCCGCTTTCGCTGCTGCGTGACCTGAACGCGCGCATTCATCGCGCCTTCGTCTATGAACCGGAGTTTACGACCGTTGATTCCGTTATTGAGCAGGCGATTGCCGCCCGCCGGGGCGTCTGCCAGGATTTCGCGCACATCATGATCGCGCTGCTACGGGAGCTTCGTATTCCGGCGCGCTACGTCAGCGGGTACCTTTGCCCGCGCGCGGGACGCAAAGACCGTTCGCTCGACGGCGCATCGCACGCCTGGGTGGAGGCCTGGCTTCCGGGGCTGAACTGGGTGGGCCTCGATCCCACCAACGATCTAATGGCAGGCGAGCGCCACATCCGCACGGCCGTTGGACGCGACTATGCCGACGTACCGCCCACGCGGGGCGTGTACAAAGGGGCGGCCACGTCTTCACTGAGCGTTGCCGTGCGCGTGACGCCTTCGACGACGCCGGCTGAAGACGAACTGCAACTGACGACGATTCGCCAGCCCAACTTCGCCGACGTGGACGTGATCGCCGCGCAGCAACAGCAGCAGCAACAGCAATAACGCTGGTTGCGGACTGCCTAATTATGGGCCCCGTCTCCGCGCCGCCTTGCCGAGGCCGGCTCCACCCATTCGATCTGCAGTTTCCTGCGTGAGTCTCAGCACGCTATCTACGTTTCAAGCACGACGGAATCCCCGACAGAAACTTCCCCCGGCTCGACGATTGAACCGTAGACTCCGAAGCGCGCGTTGCGCTCTCTGGCGATGGCGCGAAGAACTTCCGGATTGGAACCAGCGCCCGTTGGATCGACATTGACCATTACGCAGCGCTGATCGCGCACATCGACCCTGCAGCGGAGCGAGCCAATCCGCAGGACTGCTCCGACCCACTGGTCCTCCGGAAACGAGTCCGATTCGCAAGCGTTGATCAGGATGTTCGGGCGAAAGCGAAGTGGAGCGAGCGATTGTCCCACAAGGTGCGAGAGTCCTGCGACGCTTTGGATCGTCAGCAGGGAGATTGGAAAGGTGTCGAAAACACCGCCGTACTGCTTGATGACCCGGACGCCCTCGCCGAGGCCGCGCGCAAGTTCGGGGTCTGCTACTTCGAATTCGCCGCGATCCGGCGTTTTC
>CAYUZM010000449.1:0-5413 GCA_964449665.1 uncultured Solibacteraceae bacterium | reverse complement strand
GGTGCGTGGGGTCGTCGACGGTGTGGCGGGCAAAGAACTGGCCTTTGTCGCCGAAGTTGTGGTCGTAACGGATCTGGCCGAAGTCCTGGCGCAGCGCCTGGCCGAAGCCGAAAGTGTAGCGGCCGAGGCCGGTGCCGAGTTCGCCCGCGTTCGGAAGAGGCATCTCGTTGAGGTAGGGCTGGACGGCAGGGTTCACGCCGACATTGAGGAACTGGCCGGGCGCGGCGGGATTGGGGAGCAGTCCGTTGTGCGCGTTGGCGTCGGGCACGACGGAGGTGACCGTGCGGCCGAGGCGCTCGCGAAGGCCTTCATAGCCCGCAAACAAAAATGCCTTATCGCGTTTGATCGGTCCGCCGAGCGAGACGCCGTACTGGTTGCGCTTGAATTCGGGCCGGCCCGTGCGGTCGAAGAAGTTGCGGGCGTCCATGTTGTCGTTGCGGTGGTACTGATAAAGGCTGCCGTGCAGGCTGTTCGTGCCGGACTTGGTGAGCGCGTTGATCTGGCCGCCGGAGTTGCGGCCGAACTCGGCGGAGTAGACGTTGGTCTCGACGCGGAACTCGCGGATTGTTTCCATGCCGAGCACGGTCGACGCCGCGCTGCCCGCCGGACCATTTGTAAAATCATTCATCGGCGTGCCGTCGAGCAGGTAGACGTTGGCGCGGTAATCCTGCCCGTTCACGCTGACGCCAAGGCCGTGCGCCACGGCCGAGCCGCCGTCGCGATGCGGGTAAGCGACGACGCCGGGCTGCAACAGCGCAAGGTCGGTGTAGTTGCGGCCGTTCAAGGGAAGCGTGGCAATGGCGCCTTCTTCCACGAGATAGCTCAGTTCGCTGGTGCGCGTGTTGACCAGCGGGGCGCGGCCCGTAACGGTGATCTCCTGTTCGAGCGCCCCCAGTTCCATGGCGAGATCGAGAACCAGGTTTTCGCCGACCGTCAGATGGATGCCCGTGCGCTTCAGGAGCCGGAATCCGCTCGCCTCGGCACGCACTTCGTACTCGCCCGGCGCAAGCGCGGCGAAAACGTATCGTCCGTCTTCGGCCGTCAACGCCTCGCGGCGGGCGGCCGTGCCCATATTCAGGGCGGTGACCTTCACTCCGGGAAGAAATTTTCCGTCGGCGGCGCGGGCGAGGCCAGTGAGTGAGCTAGCCGTTTGGGCAGAAAGAGTTCCGAAGGCGCTCAGGGCGCATAGAAGAAGGCCAAGTTGCGTGAGTCGCGGCAAGTTATTCATTGAATGCAATCTCATCTCAGATCTCGTAACCTTTCTCGGCGATTCCCAGTCCATAATGGTTACTTTCACACAACACTATGGACGCACGTGGCGCGCTTCTGGCAGCCCTGACGCTAATCTTGTTCCTCTTGCACCAGGACTACTGGAACTGGAGGACGGCGTATCCCCTGACGTTCGGCTATTTGCCGGTGGGGTTGGCCTATCACGCACTGTACACGATCGGGGCCGCGCTCTGGATGGCGTTGCTGGTAAAACTCGCGTGGCCTTCGCACCTGGACAAGAGTCCGGATGAGGAGCCCGGCGCGTGACAGCAGCGATTTTTGTCGGCATTTATTTGATGGCGGTGCTCTACATCGGCATCTTTGCGTTCCGGCGGGCCGGGCATGGCGAAGCCGGGCACGCGGCGGAAGATTTCTTTTTGGCGGGGCGGTCGATCGGCGGGTTTGTCTTCCTCTTCTCGCTGTTCGGCACGCACATGACGGCGTTCGCAATTCTGGGTTCGTCGGGGCACGCGTTTTCGAACGGGATCGTGACGTATGGGCTGATGGCGTCCTCGTCGGCGCTGATTGTGCCGCTGCTGCTCCTGACGCTGGGGACGCGGCTGTGGTCGGCCGGGCGGCGTTTCGGGCACTTCACGCCGGTGCAGATCTTCCGCGACCGCTGGGAGTGCAATCACACCGGCACGTTGATCTTCCTGCTGCAAGCCGCGCTGTTGCTGCCATATATCCTGATCGGCATGATCGGCGGCGGTACGGTGCTGCGGACGCTCTCAGGCGGCGCGATTCCTTACTGGGCGGGCAGCGCATTGGTGGCGGTCGTGATCATGAGCTACGTGATCTTCGGCGGCATGCGCGGCACGGCGTGGGTGAATACGTTCCAGACGCTGCTGTTCCTCTCATTCGGCGCTGTGGCCGTGGTGGTGATCGGGCGCGGGATGGGAGGCTTCGAGCAGGCGGTGAACACCATGCTGGCCGATCCGCTGCTTTCGCCGTTGCTCACGCGCGAGCGGATTCCACCGGCGGTGTTTTTCAGTTACACGTTCATGCCGTTGTCGGCGATCGCGTTTCCGCACATCAGCATTTTTTGCATGACGGCGAAGAAGATGACGCAGTTCAAGCGTACGGTGATTCTCTACCCGGTGTGCATTCTGTTGATCTGGCTGCCGTGCGTGTTTCTGGGCGTGGCGGCGAACAGCGCGAAGGACGTGCCGCAGATTCGCGAGAAGCAGGCCGCACGCGCGCTACTGGCGAGCGAGGCGGGCCGCATGGCGCCGGAGACAATGCAGCAGGTTCGGGCGCGGGCATCGGGCGACGACGTGCTGGTGGTGCTGCTGAACCACTATGCGCCCGTGTGGCTGGCCGGACTGCTGGGCGCGGGCATTATGGCGGCTGTGATGGCGTCGGATTCGCAGATCCTGGCGCTGTCGACCATGTTCACCGAGGACATTTTCGCTTGGTATGGACACGCCGAACGCTATGGCGAGCAGGCGCAGATTCTCACCGGGCGCGTGTTTATTTTCGTCGTGACGGCGCTCGCATATTTGATTGCGCTGCGGGTGCCGGCGGGAATTTTCGAGCTGGCCGGGCAGTATGCCTTCGCCGGATTCTCGGCACTGGTGCCGCTGTTCGTGGGCGCGCTCTACTGGCGCGGCAGCACGAAGTACGGCGCGCTGGCGAGCACCTTGTGGGTGCTGGCGGCGGTGGCCGGAATCGCATGGTTTCAAGCGGCGACACCCGCGCCGCAAGGTCCGCCCGCGACTTACTACTCCCTGGGCGGCATCGCGTTGCTGCAGCGCACGGCGACGGGAACCGCGGTGGCCGGTTTTCTACCCGTGTTGCCGATGACAGTGGTTTCGGGGCTGCTGATGTTTTGTGTTTCAGCGCTGACGCCGAAGCCTTCGGCACCGACAATTGAAAGGTATTTTCCCCGGCACTGAGCCGCACCACTTGCTTTTTGCCCCCCCGATGAGGCAATCTAGTGAGTTTTCCAGTAGGCAAATGGCCAAGCACGTACGCGTTCTTTATCACGATCACTGTTTCGATGGTGCGGCATCGGCTGCCTACTTCACGCGGTTCGCGCGCGAGAAGTTTTATCCGGGGGCACGGTTTTCCTACACCGGGATGATGCACAAGGCCTCGCAACTGTTCGAGGACGAACTGTTCGACGGCGACGAAAACGCGATTGTCGATTTCAAGTATTCGCCGAACCCGAGGCTGACCTGGTGGTTCGATCACCACCAGAGCGCGTTTCTCACGCACGACGACGCCGAGCAGTTCCGCACGGCCAACGCCACGCACCATTTTTACGATCCCACTTACAAGAGCTGCACCAAGTTCATTGCGCACGTGGCGCGGGACAAGTTCGATTTCCATGCGCCCGATTTGGACGAGCTGGTGCGTTGGGCCGACATCATCGACGGCGCGCAGTATGAGAGCGCCGAACAGGCCGTGGCGCTGGAGCTTCCGGCGACGCAACTGGTGCTTGTCATCGAAGGCGCGAAGGGATCGGACATCATCCACCACATCATCGGCGAGATGACGCACCGGCGCTTGGAGGACATTGCGGCTGGGCCCGAGGTGCGGGCGTTGTTCGAGCCGCTGTACCAGCAGCACCTGGCCTCGATCGACATCATCCGCAAGCGCTCCAGGCTGGAAGGCAACGCGGTGTTTTTCGATCTCGTGGAAGACGGGCTGGAGGGGTACAACAAGTTCATTCCCTACCACCTGTTTCCGCAGTCGATTTACACGGTGAGCGTATTGATTGCGAGTTTCCGCACGAAGGTGAGCGTGGGGTCCAATCCCTGGGCGACGAAGGAGCCGACGCACAACCTGGCGACGATTTGCGAACGTTACGGCGGCGGCGGGCATCCGCGCGTGGGAGCGATCAGCTTCGAACGCGGCGAGGTGGCGCGGGCGCGCGAAGTGGCGGCGGAGATCGTGGCGGAGTTGAGCAGCGGCGAGTAGCGGCGCGATGGCGAACACCGACTTTCAATCCGTCGATGCGTACATCGCCCGATTTCCCGCAGCCACGCAGGCGGCGCTCGAGAAGGTTCGAAAGGCGATCCGGGCGGCGGTGCCAGACGCGGACGAGGTCATCTCCTACCAGATTGCGGCCTACAAGCTGGGCAAGGAACGAGTGATCTACTTCGCCGGATGGAAAGAGCACTACTCGCTCTACCCGGCCACACTGCCGTTGATCGCCGAGTTCCAGGACGAGATGGCGCCGTATGAGATCAAGAACAGCACTCTGCGGTTCCCACTGGCGAAACCGGTTCCGGTCAAGCTGATCGGCCGCATCGCGAAATTCCGGGCGGCCGAGGCGCGGGAGCGTTTATCGTTGCAGGCCGCGACGAAGAAGTTGAAGGCCGCCGCGAAGAAAAAGACGACCGTGCCGCGCAAGACGGCGCGCGCCAGGTAAAGGGAGCGATCACACATTGACTTATACCCGCTGGGGATTGCTGTTTCTACTCACGTTGCCGGGATTGCTGGAAGCTCAGCCGACCACTCCGAATTGCAAAAGCTGCGCGGTCTGGAATACTCCGCAGGCGCCGTTTCTCATTTACGGAAACAGCTACTACGTGGGCCCGCGCGGGTTGAGTTCCGTTGTGGTTACATCGGATGCGGGGCATTTGCTGATCGATGGCGCGCTGCCGGAATCGGCATCGCAGATTGCGGCGAATATTCGTACGTTGGGTTTTCGCATCGAAGACGTGAAACTCATCCTCAGCTCGCACGTGCACTTCGATCACGCCGGCGGGCTGGCGGAGTTGCAGCGGCTGAGCGGCGCGCCAGTGGCCGCGAGCGCCTGGAGCGCGGCGGTGTTGAAGACGGGCGCTGTTCCCAAGGACGATCCACAGTTTGAGATTCTGTTGCCGCTTGCGCCCGTGGCGAAGGTGCGGATGGTGAAAGACGGCGAGGTGGTTTCCGTGGGACGGCTGAAGTTCATCGCGCACAGCACTCCGGGACACACGCCCGGAGGCATGAGCTGGACATGGCAGTCGTGCACGGGCGGGCGCTGCGTAGACCTGCTCTACATGGACAGCACGACGCCGGTCTCCGCGCCGGGGTTTAAGTTCACGAAGAACGACCGGTACCCGAACGCGATTCAGGACATCGAGAGGAGCATTGCGTTCTTGAGCACGGTGAAGTGCGGCATTTTGCTGACCGCGCATCCGGAGGCGGCGGG
>CAYUZM010000448.1:0-5427 GCA_964449665.1 uncultured Solibacteraceae bacterium | reverse complement strand
TTGTCGGATAATAGAACTCATGAAGAAGTTCCTTCTTGCGGCGGTAGTTTGCCTGGCCGTTTCCGCCACGCCCGGCCTTGCCGCCGACGTGCAACTGCTCGAAGAGATTATCGCCAAGATCAACGGCGACATCGTCACCCGTACCGAGATCGAGAAATCGAAGAAGCAGCTTCGCGCCGAACTGGCGCAGCGCGGCGTCAAAGGCGAAGAGCTGGAAGCCCGCGTCAAGGAAGCCGACGCCTCCATCCTCGCCAACCGCATCGATCAGTTGCTGCTCCAGCAAAAAGGCCGCGACCTCAGCATCACCGTCGACGCCGAAGTGAGCAAACAGGTCAACGAGATCATGAAGCAGTACAAGATCGTCGACCCCGAAGAACTCGCCAAACTCGTCCGTGAGCAAACCGGCATGCCGTTTGAAGACTACAAGAACGACATGAAAAACTCCATGATCACCCAGCGCGTCATCCAGCAGGAGGTCGGCAGCAAGATCAATATTCCGAAATCGGAAAAAGAGAAATACTACGAAGAGCACAAGAACGAGTTCAATCGCGAGGAGCGCCTCTTCCTGCGCGAACTGCTGATCAGCACCGAGGGCAAGGACGCCGCCGGCATCGCCGCCGCCGAGAAGAAGGCGAAGGACCTCGTCGCGCGGGCGCGCAAAGGCGAGCGCTTCTCTGAAATGGTCCGCGACAACTCCGACGCCGCTTCGGTGCGGAACGAAGGAATGCTCGATCCGATGAAACGCGGCGATCTCAAAAAAGAGCTCGAAGATATCCTCTGGGCGCAGCAGCGCAACTTCGTCACCGACCCCATCAAACTCGAAAATGGCTTCCTCATTCTGAAGATCGAAGAACGCCACAAGGCGGGCCTCGCGGCTCTCGAAGAAGTGGAAAGCGAGATCACCGAAAAGCTGTACATGACGCGCTTCCAGCCGAAGATTCGCGAATACCTCACCGCGCTGCGCCAGGACGCGTTTCTCGAAATCAAGGAAGGCTGGACCGATACGGCCGCCGCTCCGGGCAAAGAGACCAAGTGGACCGATCCGGCCCAGTTGAAGCCCGAAACGGTGACCAAGGAAGAGGTCGCCGCCGCCCCTCGCCGCAAACGCCTGCTCTGGCTGGTGCCCATTCCCGGCACCAACAGCGCCGCCAAAGAAGACAAGCAGTGATTCCCGCCGGCAGAGGCCGGCCAACCTACATGAAATCTTTGTATATTCGCGACCTTCAGCCGGGGACGCAATCCAACGGCATTTTCCTCGTGCAGTCGAAGGAGGTTCGCCAAAAAAAATCCGGAGAACCCTACCTCTCGCTGCAGCTCTCCGATAAGTCCGGCGACATCGACGCTAAGATGTGGGACAACGTCGAGCAGGTGGTCGAGACTTTCGAGAAGAACGACTTCGTTCGCGTCTCCGGCTTGCCGAGCGTCTACAACAACCGCATGCAGTTCACCATTCACAAGCTCGTGCGGCTGAGCGACAGCCAGGTGGACTTCGGCGACTTCTTCCCGGCCTCACCGCGCGATCGTGACGAAATGCTCGCCGAGCTGCGCGGCATCGTCGCCGGCATGCAGAATGTCCACTTGCGCGCCCTGCTGGAAGCCATCTTTGCCGATGAAGGCATCGCCTCGCGCTACAAAACCGCGCCCGCCGCAAAGACCATTCATCATGCCTGGCTGGGCGGACTCATTGAACACGTGCTCAGCCTCTGCACGCTCTGCAAACTGGTCGCGCCGCACTATCCCCACGTCGATGGCGATCTGCTGCTGGCCGGGGCGATCCTGCACGACATCGGCAAAATCGAAGAGCTCAGCTACGACCGCGGCTTCGGCTACACCGACGTCGGCCAGTTGATCGGCCATATCCAGATTGGCTTGAGCATGGTGAACGACAAGGCGCGGCTTGTGCCGGGCTTCCCCCCCAAACTGAAGCTGCTGCTGGACCACATGATCTTGAGCCACCACGGTGAACTCGAGTATGGTTCCCCCAAGGTGCCCGTCTTCGCCGAAGCGATGCTGCTGCATCACCTCGACAACCTCGATTCGAAGATGGAAACCATTCGCGGATCCATCGAGCGCGACAAAGTGGTCGAAGGTGCGTGGACGGGGTGGAACGCGCCGCTGGAGCGGACACTGCTGAAGAAGGAGAAGTTCCTCGCCGCGGGTGAGCCGCTGGACCGCCCGGACGCACCCGCCAGTGCGCCCACCACTCCTCAAGGCGCACACCTCACTCCCCAAGGCGCGCCCATCGCTCCCGCAGGCGCACACGTCAATCCCGCCTCGGCGCCCAGCGCGCCCCCCGACAAGCGGCGCGCCCGGCCCGAACCCGGGCCCACGCTGTTCGGCGACCGTTTGAACGACGCGCTGAAGGGGAACTGAGTCCCGATGAGACGTGCCGGCGCCCCGCGCGAACTTCCTCCGCCGCTGGAATTGGAGTGCCTCAAGGCGCTGTGGCGGCTGAGTGAAACCGCCGCTGGTCCCGCCGCCGGCGAGGCCACCGTCAAGCAGGTGCGAGAGGCACTGGCCGAAGCGCGGCCGCTTGCCTACACCACTGTCATGACGCTTCTCGAACGGTTGGTGAAGCGCGGGCGCGTGGGGCGGCGGAAACAGGGCCGGGCGTTTCTCTATTCGGCACTGGCCACGCGATCCGAGTTGCGCAAGCGGGCCGTCGACGAGATGGTGCAGATGCACTTCGACGGTTCTCGCGACGCCCTGCGCACCTACCTCGACGACGCCGGCGCCCCGGTCCGCGTGCTCGACGACCTCCCCGAAACCCGCCTCGACGCGGCGTTGCTCTAGCCCGCTCCAGACGTGCGGCAGGCATCCCGCCCGTCGCCTCGCGCTCCACCGGCCACCCACCCCCCAGCCGCCCACGCCCCCGGCCGCACCCGCCCTCGGTCGCGCCCGCGCCCTAGGCCACGCCATCGTCAACCTCCTCCCCCGAGTCGTTGACTTGGCCGCCGATCTATCCTACTATTGTTCCGTTGTCATGTCTTTATAATGAATTCTGGGTGTGCTGATGACCGCCATGCTCGATAAGAATTCGCCCGTTCCCCTTTATTATCAGCTTCGTACGGAGTTAGAGGGGCGGATCAAGCGCGGCGACTGGAAGCCGTACCAACAACTGCCCACCGAAGATGAGCTGGCCGAGTCGTATGGCGTCAGCAAAGCGACCGTGCGGCAGGCACTCCGCGATCTGGCCCACGCCGAGATCGTGCGGCGCGAGCAGGGACGCGGCACCTTTGTCGCTGGTACCAAGATTCAATTCGGTCCGCGGCGCCTGGCCAGCTTTACCGAAGAGATGCGTGACTTCGGCATGCGCAGCTCGTCAAAGGTGTTGGAACAAGGCGTGGTGCAGGCCGACGAGACGCTGGCCGCCCGGCTCGGCCTGGAGCAAGGCAGCGACGTCTACCGCATCGAACGGTTGCGCGTGGCCGGCGATGAGCCAATGGGTTTGCAGACCGTGCATGTGCCGTGCGCCCTTGCGCCGGGACTATTGGAAACGGATTTCGCTTCGGCGTCGTTGTATGAAACTCTGGAGAAACGCTACGGCCTGACCCCGGACCATGCCGCGCAAACACACTTCGCGCGCTCTCTCGATGCCCGCCAGGCTCTGTTGTTACAAGTTGCCGAGGGATGTCCGGCGTTAGGTGGAGAAAGATTGACGTTTTTAGCCGGCGGACAACCGCTGGAACTAACTTTGTCTTTGATGCGTGGAGACCGCTACCAGATTCAATTAAAACTGGAGCGGGCTTCCATTCGTTAGATGGCTACTAACCTTGCCAGTTGGCAGCCTAATTGCACCAATCGCAGTATCGACTGTTTATGTAAGGCTTTCTATGGGATCTGGAAGAAACGCGCAACTTGCGTCGCTTCCGGTTCCGGGAATCCGTAACCAACCGACAGACGGAGAAAGTAGCTTAATGCGTAAGAACATAATTCAACTGGCGGCGGCGTTCACGCTGTTGGCCAGTCTCGCGACGGCGCAGACCATCACTGCCTCCATCACGGGAACGGCGAGCGACCCGACGGGCGCAAGCATTCCCGGCGGCACCGTGATCGCAACCAACTCAGATACCAACGTACGCACCAACACCACAACCAACGCCGAGGGAATCTATACCTTCCCGTTCCTTCGCGTGGGCAATTACACCATCACGGTCGAAGCCCAGGGCTTCAAAAAGTCCGTGGTTGGACCCTTCAAGGTAGATGCCAATCAGATCGCCCGTATCGACGTCAAGCTCGAGTTGGGCGACACGACGCAGACCGTCGAAGTCACCGACGTCGGCCCGCTGCTCCAAACCGAAACGCAGGCCACCGGCGACACGCTCTCGTCGTCCAAGCTGACGAGCATTCCGCTCAACGGCCGCAACTTCGCTTCGTTGACGCTGCTCATTCCGGGCGCTGTCTCCACCGCGCCGAACGCGATGAACACCGTCGCCCGCTTCCAGGGCTCCGGTTCGCGTCCGCAGGTGAACGGCAACCGCGAACAGACGAACAACTTCATTCTGGACGGCGTTGACATCAACCAGAGCGTGGATAACCAGATCGGCTACCAGCCGAGCGTGGACGCGCTCGAAGAAGTCAAGGTCGTCACCGGAAATGCCGGCGCCGAATTCGGCAACGTCGGCGGCGCGAGCGTCGTCATGTCGATCAAGAGCGGCACCAACGAGTATCACGGCAGCGCGTTTGAGTTCCTCCGCAACGACAAGCTCGACGCCAACGGCTTCTTCAGCAACCGCAACAATGTGAAACGCGGCGCGCTGCGCCAGAACATTTTCGGCGGCACCTTTGGTGGCCCCATCAAACGCGACAAGGCGTTCTTCTTTGTCGACTACGAGCAGACCGAACGCCGCACCTCGGGCCCGTCATCGGCGACGGTAGCCCCGGCCGCGTGGCGCAGCGGCGATTTGAGCCAGTTCCTCAACCTCGCCACTCCCACCATCATTCGCGATCCGGCCACGGGCACTTCGGCTGCGACGCGCACTCCGTTTGCCAATAACCAGATTCCGGTATCGCGGTTCAGCCCGGCGGCCCGCTACCTGTACAGCAATCCGTCGCTCTATCCGCTGCCGAATAACATTGGCACGGGCAACCTCGGCATTGGCAGCAACTACCTGGGCGCCTCCCGCAACTTCCTCACCAACAAACAGGGCGACGCGAAGGTGGACTATCGCTGGAGCGACAAGGACAACCTGATGTTCCGCTTCTCCAAGGGCGTCTACGACACTTACGGTTCGCAGGCGGCGCTGCCCATCCAGATGCCGGGCGGCAACTACGGCCCCACCTGGTCGTCCGTGTTGAACTGGACGCGCACCTGGAACGCGCAACTGGTTTCTGACAACCGCTTCTCCTATAGCCTCATCGGCATCGACGACCGCGTGATCGACTGGTCGGGTCAGCTTGGCTTGGACGGCAACTCCAAGTTCGGCA
>CAYUZM010000447.1:0-5431 GCA_964449665.1 uncultured Solibacteraceae bacterium | reverse complement strand
AGCCCCGCGCGTCTGGGCCGGCGTCGGTGCCGCGAATGAAGCGGTTGTAGCCGTAACGGACATTCAGCACGGTGGTGGGCGTGAGGGTGTAGATGTCGTCGAAGACGGCGGCGCGGGAGACGAACAGGAAGTATTCGCCGGTGGCGGCGTTGTTGAAGTAGTCGTTGTAGTTGGAGTCGCGGTCGTACCAGCTATAGCGTCCGAAAACGCGCTGCCTATCGGAGATGGCGTGATCGATGCGGACGGAGTGGGTGGCGTACTTGATGTTTTCGGGCAGGGACGGGTTCTGGAAGTTGGCGGTGCCGTCGGCGTTGCCGGCGCTGAGGGGGGCTGGATAGTAAGTATTGAGTAAGTTCTTGGCGATGGGGTTGATCATCGAGGCCGGAATGATATTGCCGGCGAAGGGCTGCGCGGAGAAGCGGCCTCCGGCGGCGGCGGCGCGGGTGAAGGGGTTGTAGATCTGGTAATTCGAACCGAGGGCGAGGAGGCGGGAGAAATCGCCGCCCTTCATCTCGGTGGTCGGAACGGTGGCGGTGCCGTTGTTGCGCGGGCGGGATTCGTGGATGCCTTCATAGCCCCACATGAAGAAGGTCTTGTTGCGGCCATCGTAAAGCGGCCGAGCCAGACGGGACCGCCGACGGTGGCGCCCCAGCGGTTGTAGGTGAAGTCGGGGCGCGGGATGCGGTTGGCGTTGGCGAAGTAGTCGTTGGCGAAGAGGGAGGGCGCCATCTTCGTGTAGTAGCCGTTGCCGTGGAGGGCGTTGGTGCCGGACTTGAGGCTGATGTTGGTGACGCCGCCTTCAGTGGAGCCGAAGCTGGCGTCGAAGGTGGCGGTTTGGACTTTGAACTCGGCGACGAGATCGGCGGGTGGGACGTAGGAGGAGATGACTTCGCCGGCGTTGGCGGTGGCGGTGCTGGGGGCGCCGTCGATGGTGACGTCGCTGCGGTTGGCGCGGGTGCCGTCCATGGAGTAGCCGACGATGTGGGTGGGCTCGAAGGGGCGGTCGAGGCGCGGGTCGCGGGTGAACGAAACGCCCGCCGCAAGGCCGATCAGGAAGTATGGATTGCCGTGCGGAATGGGGAGTTCGCTCACCCGGCGGCCGTCGACCACCTGGCCGAGCGACGATGACGTCGTGTTCAACAACGGCGTCTCCCCAGACACAGTGACGCTCTGCTCAGTGGCTCCGATTTCGAGGGTGAGGTCTACTTCGACGCGGTCGTTGACGCGGACTTCAATGCCGTCCCGGACGAAGCGTTTGAATCCGTCGGCCTGTGCGACGACCTGATACTGGCCGGGAATGAGGTAGGCGGCCTGGTAGTGGCCGGATTCGTTGGTGGTCAGGGAGACCTTGGTTCCCATCGCCTTGCTGACAACGTCAACTTTGGCACCGGGCACGACGGCGCCGGTGGCGTCTGTAATGGTTCCAACGATGGTGCCTCGGGCTTCCTGGGCCCAGGTGGGGCGGGCGAGAGAAAAAGCGAAGAGAAAGGCGAGAACGGCACGGGTAAGCCGCGAGCCAGGGCGCAAACGGTGCGTAGTCATAGTGACCTCCTGATCCTGTTGGCAAGATGCTGGCACACAAATGTGGTGGGGCCAAGCGAACAGTCACGAGCGGAGATCGTTTTGCTATATAAAACTGGACACGATATCGGCAAGTTCGATTAACTACAATATTAATCAATAATATAAACCGATGTTCCGTATTAAGGATATTCGTGCTTTCATCTTTGGGAAACCTATGATGTTATAGATATCAAAACAATGATTCCGCTTACAAACACCCGTCCTCATCGCGCATACCTGATCAAATCCGTTGCCCACGCGGCCGAGGTACTGCGTGCGTTTGAGGATCGCGGAGAAACGCTGCGGCTGCGGGACGTGGTGGCGCGGACAGGGCTAAACAAAGGGCTGTGTTTTCGTGTTTTGTATTCCTTACACTGGTGTGGATTTCTAGAGAAGGCGGGCGACAATCAGTATCGCCTCACTGCGGGGCCTAGGCCGGAACGGCGATACCGGATTGGGTACGCGGGGCAAGGGCAGGATTCTTCGTTTCCCCGCGAGGTGGCGGCCGGGTTGGCGCGGGCGTCAGGCGAGTCGCGCGTGGAATTGGTGTCGGTGGATAACCGGTATGATCCGAAAACAGCATTGCGGAATGCGGACCGGCTGATTCGCGAGGAAGTGGACCTGGTGATCGAGTTTCAGGCCAACGATTCAGTGGCACCTGAAATTGCACGGAAATACATGGAGGCGGGCATTCCTCTCATCGCGGTGGACATCCCGCACCCGGGCGCAAGTTACTTCGGTGCGAATAACTACGAAGCGGGGCTGATTGGAGGCCGCCATCTGGGGCGGTGGGCGAACAAGAACTGGGGTGGTGAGGCGGACGAGATCTTGCTCCTGGAATTGCCGCGCGCGGGGTTGATTCCGCAGTCGCGATTGAAGGGGATGCTAACGGGATTGCACGAGACGCTGCGGCGGGCCGACACGGTCAAGGCGGTGTCGCTCGACGGGGACGGCCAGATACAGGCGTCGTGGGAGGTAACGCGACGGCATCTGCGGGCGACTCGATCGCATCGGATTCTCGTGGGGGCGGTGACGGATCCAAGCGCCATTGGAGCGTTGCGTGCGTTTGAAGAGGTGGGGCGGCTCGCCGAGTGCGCGGTGATGGGGCAGAACGCGGAACCGGAGGGAAGGTCGGAGTTACGCCAGCCGAGAACGCGGATGATCGGAACCGTCGCCTACTTCCCGGAGAAGTACGGCGAGGGACTGATCCGGTTGGCCCTCGACATCTTGAACCGGCGTGTCACGCCGCCCGCGATTTTCATTAAACACGTCTTGATTACCAGGGAAAATGTGGACCACTACTATCCCAATGACGAGTTGCTGGCAGTGACGGAGGGGGGACGCGGGTAAGACGTAGCGCGGAAAGGACAGGCCGGGAAGCCTGTCCCGCTTGACAATGTGGTGGAGGGTGGAGTCGCGGGTGTACGGCGGGATGAGCCTGAGGGGCCAGAGTAATTGTGTGACAAATCTCAATTGTTGGATTGTGCTATTGGAAACATCTCTGCGGCAAAGACAGATCACGCAAGTTTGAACTTTCGCTAATCTTTGGGTCTATGACGGCGATACACTTTCTCGAACGCGGCGCTTGAGTGCCCGAGGTCTGGTTTGCGCCGGACTTCGATTACCCACCCGAATACATGGCGGCAACGTTTGGCGTGAAGTAAGCTGCCCCTTGAGGGTCTTGAATTAACGGCTGGGCTGGTGGATGGCTACGCCGCGTGGAACCGGCAGGCTCACGACGCTTTCATTCCGGGCGTGTTCTTGCGTTGTCCCTCTGTTGGATCTCGCTAGCTATACTGACTGTCCATGACCGTTGCGAACTCATCCCCCAGTTCACGCGCAGGTCACATTTTCTTAAGCCATGCCGGTTCGGACACGTCGGCGGCGCGGCAGCTGGCCGAAACTCTCCGGCAGCACGGCTTCACGGTCTGGTTTGACAAGGACAATCTTCGGCAGGGCGAGGAGTGGATGCCCGCGCTGGAGAAAGCGATTGAGGATGCATGGGCGATGCTGGTCTATGTTGGCCGGTCGGGGGTACAGGCGTGGGTTGACCGCGAAGTCCGGTATGGCCTGGTGCGGAACACGAGCGACCCGTCCACGTTCCGCTTCATTCCTGTTCTTGGCGAAGGCGCTGACATCAACGCACTTCCCGCGTTCGTACAGCAGCACCAATGCGCCGATCTACGTGACGCCGCGCGATCGGCGGAACAGATCCGGCGGCTGATCGAGGTTCTGCGCGAGGCCAGTGCGTCGCCGTCCATCGCACCGGAGTTCTGGACGAGCCACAGCCCGTTTCGCGGCCTGCAGACGTTTCGTCCGGAGGATGCGTGGCTCTTTTTCGGGCGCGATGGGGAGACTACGGAATTGCTGGACCGGCTTGGGCGCAATCGTGTAGTGGTGGTGACCGGCAACTCGGGGAGCGGAAAGTCGTCGCTGTTGCAAGCGGGGCTGATTCCGGCGCTGCAACGGGGGAGGTATGCGCAGGACGGTGTACCGGTGAACACTTGGTCGATTGCGACATTCCGGCCGTCAAGTTCCCCATTTGAGTATCTTGCCGATGCGCTGGTTCCTCAATTGGCCGCGCATCTTCCCGCCGCGGAGCGCGTGGAGCTAACATCTCATTCGCGCACGCGGCTCTCGACAGGCGGCCATGCGCTTCGGGATCTGATCGCGGCCGTGCGGCCGGCTTCGCGGGTGCTTCTGGTAGCGGATCAGTTTGAGGAGCTGTTCACGCTGGTGCCCGACAATGCGCTTCGAATGCGCTATGTCGAGACGCTGCTGGCGGCGGCGAACCACGACGGCGCGATTCCCACGCATCTGATCCTTTCGTTGCGCGCCGACTTCTATTCTCATTGCCTCGATCACGGTCTGGGCACGGCGTTGAACACGAACCTTTATAGCGTTCCGCGGCTGGGGGGCGCGCAACTTCGGGACGCGATCCACAGCCGACTGTCGCTGGCCGGCACGCGGGCGGAGCCGGGTCTCGTCGACACCATCCTGAGCGAGGCCGGTACCGAACCCGGCAACCTTGCGCTAGTGGAGCATGTACTGGACCAGCTTTGGGACGAGCGCAAGTTTACAAACGATGACTATATTCGCCTCGGCCGCCTGCATGGCGCACTCGGCGCGCATGCCGATTCCGTCTATCGCTACCTACGCTCACCTGAGTTGCAAAGCCTCGCGCAGCGCCTATTTCTAGAGCTTGTTCAACTCGGCGAAGGAGCGCCGGACACGCGGCGGCGTGCAGGGAAAGCCGATTTGCTTGCGCTGGGCGACCCCAGCGAAGTGGAGGCTTTGGTCGACACGCTCGCTTCGGCCCGGCTGCTTACGACATCTAACGATCCGCATTCGCCGCAGGCCAACTACGTGGAGGTCTCGCACGAGGCATTGATTCGAGAGTGGCCCGCGCTACGCGGGTGGATCGGCGAGAACAGGGAGGCACTGCGAATTCAGCGATCAATCGAACAGGACGCGGTGAAGTGGCACGACCTCAACCGCGATCCCAGTTCACTCCTGCAAGGATTGAGGCTTGAGCAGGCGATCGAGTGGCGTGCGAAGCGCGAACGTGTGCCGCCTCATGTTGTGGAGTTTTTGACGGCGAGTATACAAGCGAGGGATGAGGCCGAGGCGCGGAACCGCAGCACGGGACGGCGTATTCTAACGCTCACGTATGCACTAGGCGCGGTGGCGGTGGTGGCTGTAGCGGTGGCGGTGGTGGCGTTTTGGCAGCAACGAATTGCAGAATCGCGGGCGTTGGCGGCAGAAGCGATCGAATTGCTTGGACGCGATCAACCGGCTGCGTTCGATCTGGCAATTATTGACTATCTCCTAATATAGCGGAACTATTTGTCTTCTCGCGCGTCTAATC
>CAYUZM010000446.1:0-5435 GCA_964449665.1 uncultured Solibacteraceae bacterium | reverse complement strand
CCCTAGGAGCTAGCCGTAGGCGTGAATCGGCGTCGATCGCCGGCCCAACTTCCGCTTTCCAACACCCGCCGAGGCCCACAGCCACTCCCGACACCTCTACCAGTCCGCCGTCACCGATTCCGCCGTCATCTATTCCGACCGCACCCAGTTCGCACGACACCAGTCCGACCTTGCCCTGTCCGCCCGCACCCAGCCCGTCCACACCCAGTCCACCCGCAACGAATTCTCCTGCCCCCATGAGCGCTCCAGCCGCAAAGCCGTTGCAAACAATAGGCGCCAACACCCCGGAAGCCCCACCTTGCGCCCCACCCCAGCCCAAACCTCCCGCTCTCCACTTGGATGTGCCAACATCAATTTTTCCCGCCCCGACGCCCGTACTGCTCGCGCAAACTCGTGCCGATAGAAGGAGAAAAGGGGCGGCAAGCCGAAATTAACTTGCACGCTTCCCGCTCAGACGCCGTCAGGGAAGACAGGAAGAGTATCCTGTTCATGGCAGCATACGTCCCAAGGGTAATGTCAGAAATGAGTGAAGCGCGGCAACCCGTGGCTGTCGAGCCTCAAGAGGCCCGCGACCGGTTCATCGAACTCCACCTGCGCCGCATCTACCTCCAGATCTACCGCATCGTCGGCAATAGCGACCACGCCCAGGATCTCACCCAGGAAGTCTTCATCAAGGCACTCCAGCACGGCGATCAGATTCGCGACGCCGAGCGCGCCGCTCACTGGCTCAGCCGCGTCGCCACCAACACCGCCATCGATTTTCTCCGCCGCCATGGCCGCGTGAACTTCACCGCCATGGAGGACCTGGCCGAGCCGCTCGCCGCCCGCGACGAAGAGAGCCCCGAACAACACGCCATCCGCACCGAACAGCGCACCCGCCTCGAAGCCGGCCTCCGCCGCCTCAGCCCGCGCGAGCGCATGGCCCTCCTGCTCCGCGACGTCGAAGGTCTGCCCGCCTAAGAGGTCGCCCGCCACCTCAAGTGCTCCAAGGCCACCGTCCGTTCGCACATCGCCAACGCCCGCGTGAAGTTTCGCAAATTCATCGAAAGGACCGGCATATGAACCGCCGCCACGGCCATCCCAGTACACGCAAGCTCGCGCTGCTGGCCGGCGGTGAACTCGGCTGGTGGCAGAAACTGCGCGCCGGCCACCACGTCGCCTCGTGCCGCGAATGCCGCGCCGATCTCGAATCGCTTCGCGATGCCCGCCTGGAAGCCGCCGACCTCGCCCAGGAGATGCCCCCCGGCGTCCATTGGGAAACCCTGGCCGCCGAAATGAAAGCCAACATCCGCCTCGGCATCGAAGCCGGGCAGATTGTCGCCCCGGCCTCCGCCGCCCGCGCGCGCGCCAAAGAAGACGAATCGGAATTTGAGACCTACGGATCCTTCTTTAAGCCCGTCGTCGCGCTGGCCTCCGTCGCCGTCTTCCTTTACGGCGCCACGTGGATGCTCAGCACGCGGGGCAAATCGGCCGCCCGCGCCGGCGATGTCATGGTCGCCACTACCGGCGAAGGCATCGAGTTCAAGCACGGGGCATCTTCGATGACCCTCTTCCACCAGGGCGGCAAACCCGTCGCCGTGGAAGTCAGTTCGGGTGCCCGCAGCGGAGCCGCATCCCTGCGCGCGCAATATGTGGACGAAGACACGGGCGAGGTAACCATCCACCATGTCTACAGCGAATAAGTTCGTCCTGGCCGCCTTGGCCTGTGCGGCGCTCGCGCACGCGCAGGTGAAGATCACGCTTCCCGACGATTCGCCCGTTACGCTCGTCACGGCCGATTGGGGCGACACCCGCACCAGTGAACGCGGCGGTGCCATCGTCGTCGACCTCCATTCGGTGATGAGCCTCCGTAACACCTCGGCCAAACGCGTGCGCGGCCTCACTCTGCTGGTCGCCTCGCAAGAGGTCACCCCCGGCGGACGCGCCAGCGTCACCAAGGCCTCCCTCGACGTGGCCTCGGGCGAAAACTTCCCCGTCAAGATCGACCTCCGCCTGCTGCGCCCCCTGCAAAAGGGTGCCGGGCCCCTCGTCGAAATCACCCTCGACGGCGTGCTCTTCGACGACCTCAGCTTCTACGGGCCCAATCGCTTTCAATCGCGCCGCGCCCTCACCGCCTGGGAGATGGAAGCTCAGCGCGACCGCCGCTGGTTCCGCCAGGTGCTCGAAAAGGAGGGCCCCGACGGCCTCCGCCGCGAATGCGTGGCAAGCCTTGCCCGCCAGGCCGAAACGCAGCGCCTCGAAGTGCAACTCGCCCGCGGCCAGCGCGTCACCGCCGAGCCCACGCGCAAACTCGATCTCGCCTTCGTCCGCCTCCCCGACGCGCCCGTCGATGCCGTCGGCGGTGCCGCCCTCGTGGCGTCCGGCCTCGCCCAGGTCACCCACGTCGATGTCGTCAACCGTAGCGACCGCGCCGTGCGCTCGGTCGAAATCGGCTGGATGCTCCGCGACTCTCGAGGCCGCGACTACTCCGCCGGCGCCATGCCCGCGGGCATCAACCTCGCTCCCGGAGCCCGCTCCCAGGTGCGCCAGGACGGCCAGTTGAAGTTCACCGAAATCGGCGGCGCGCCCGTCTCCATCGACTCCATGACCGCCTTCGTCAGCCAGGTCGAATTCGGCGACGGCTCGCTCTGGGTCCCGGCCCGCCTCGCCTTAAACGACGCCGCGCTCCGAAAAGCCATGTCACCCTCCGGCGAAGAACAGCGCCTCACCTCCATATACCGTAAGCGCGGCCTCCAGGCCTTGCTGGAAGAACTGAAACGCTTCTAGTCTCTCCGTTTGCTGGGCCACTGGTACCGTATGGCCCATGTGGACGTGGCGACCCCCTTGCCGGGTTTGATATTCTAGCGGCCTCTATGGCAATGGCTACCGTAATCCCCGCAGACTACCTGGGCCGCCCCCCGGAACGCCTCACCCTCGGTGAACGCACCGCCGTCGCCGGTAAATGGATCGCCCTGGAGATCTACACGCCGGAAACTCTGCCTCTCCGCGTCATCGAAGCACTAGGTGAAACGCCCCACGACTGCATTCGCCAATTAGAGGCCCGCCTCCTCGATCCCCGCCGCTACGAGTTCTCGGTGCTCACGCCCTCTTTCTGAATCGAGGCCGATCCCCGTCCGCCTACACCCGCGAGCGCGCTTCGTGCTTCCCCGCGCCTCCCCGCGCTTCTGCAGCCCGCCAACTCCTCACCCGCTCGCCTGCCACCGCGCCCCCGCCTCGCCCCAGTGAGGCGATCCACCCGCGTTTCCCACCCGGGGGTTACAATTTCTGTGTGCTCTTCGTCGAAACAACTATGCGCCGATTGTGTCTTCTCTCCCTGCTTGTCGCGCCGGCACTGTCGCTGGCCGCGGATTGGACCGACTACCGGGGGCCGAACCGCGATGGCAAGTCCCCGGAAAAGAATCTCGTCAACGAGTGGTCGCTCGACGGCCGCAACCTCCTCTGGAAAGCCCCTTACGGCAGCCGCTCCACGCCCGTCGTCTTCGGCGACCGCGTCTACATGTTCAACTCCTCCGGTAAGGAAGATACCGTCCAGGAGCGCCTCATGTGCTTCGACGCCGCTACCGGAAAAGTCCTCTGGGAGTACTTCAACACCGTTTTCCACTCCGACGCCCCCGCCCACCGCGTCGCCTGGTCGGCGCCCGCCGTCGATTCGGAGACCGGTAACGTCTACGTCTTCGGCGTCGACGGCCACTTAATCGCCATCGACAAAAACGGCAAAAAGGTGTGGGACCGTTCGCTCAACGAAGAGCTCGGCTACGTCTCCACGCACGGCGGACGCACCGTCAGCCCAGTCATCGAAGGCGACCTCGTCATCGTCAGCGCCATCACCAGCGCCTGGGGCGAGAATGCCCGCGCCGGCCACCGCTATGTCGCCTACGAAAAGAAAACAGGCGCCATGGTGTGGCTCGTCCAGCCCGGCCAGCGCCCCTACGACACCACTTACTCGCCGCCCGTCGTCGCCGAAATCGGCGGCCAGAAGTTGCTCATCGCCGGCGGCGGCGATGGCGCCGTCCATGCCATGCAGGTCAACACCGGCAAGAAGGTGTGGAGCATGCCCGTCTCCAAGCGCGGCCTCAACACCGGCGTCGCCGTCGACGGCAACATGGTCTTCTTCACCCAATCGGAAGAGAACCTCGAAGACCCCGAAATGGGACTCGTTGCCGCGCTCGACGGCACCAAAATCGGTGAACTCAAAATCGCCGACCTCAAATGGAAGGACTATGGCCCGCAGATGGGCTACTCCAATCCGCTCGTCGCCGAAGGCGTCCTCTACCAGATGGACAACTCGGCCAACCTCTTCGCCTACGACACCGCCACCGGCAAGGAACTCTGGAAACAGAACCTCGGCAATCTCCAGAAGGCCTCGCCCGTGTGGGCCGACGGCAAGATCTACGTCGGCACCGAGAGCGGCGTCGTCTACATCGTGAAGGTGAGCCGCGAGAAGGCCGAGATCCTGAACAAGGTCGTGCTCGGCGGCGGCGCCGAACCCGAGATTATCGTTGCTTCACCCGCCATCAGCGAAGGCCGCATCTACTTCGTCTCCGACAAAGCGCTGTACGTCTTCGGCAAACCCTCAAAGCTCGGCACCGCCCGCAATGCGACCAGCCGCGGCGTCGCGAAAGCAACACCGGTCGCCACCAAGGTCGCCGGGCTCGCCCGCTCCGTCGTCGACAAACCCGCGCAGCTTCAAGTCGTGCCCTGCGAAGTGATTCTCCGCTCCGGCCAACGCGCCAGCTTCACCGTCCGCGCCTTCGACGAGAAGGGCAATTTCCTCAAAAACGAAAAGGCCGAATGGTCCACCACCATGAAAGGCTCCATCAGCGGCACCGGCCAGTTCACCGCCGATGCCGAAACGCGCGTCCAGGCCGGTAAAATCACCGCCAAGGTCGGCGATCAAACCGTCGAAGCCCGCGTCCGCGTCCTGCCCGTCGCCCCGCTCGCCGTCGATTTCGAGATGAGCAAGGCCGACGGCCCGCCCCCGCCCTTCTGGGTCAACGCCCTCGGCAAATATCAGGTGCGCGCCATGGACGGCAGCAACGTCCTCGCCAAACTCGCCGACAACGCTTTCACGAAACGCGCGCGCAATTTCTTCGGTCACACCAATGAGCACGATTACACGATCGAAGCCGACGTCCGCGCCATCGACCGCCGCCGCCAAATGGGCGACGCCGGCGTCGTGGCCCAACGCTATGCGCTGACCCTCTACGGCAACCATCAGCGCCTCGAAATTCAACCCTGGCAGGCCGAACCCAAGCGCACCGCTTCGGTCGACTTCGCCTGGAAGAAGGACACCTGGTATCGCCTCAAGCTGCGGGTCGAGAATCTCCCCACCGGCACCGTGCGGGCCCAAGGCAAAGCCTGGCCCGTCGGGGAACCTGAACCCGCCAAGTGGACCATCGAAAAGATCGATCCGGTCGGCAGCCTCAAGCACAACA
>CAYUZM010000445.1:0-5443 GCA_964449665.1 uncultured Solibacteraceae bacterium | reverse complement strand
CCGGTCACCATTCCCCGCCGCGGCGACCACGCAGCCCTATAAGACAACCCATATGAGCACCGCCAGCCATACCTTGCCCCCCGCCCAAACTACTTTGCTCGACCGCCTGCTCGCGCCTTTCTCGCGCGTCCAGGGCGGGGAAGGAGCCGGCGCCCTGCTTCTCGCCGCCAACGTGTTCCTCCTACTCGGCTCTTACTATGTGCTGAAAACCGTACGCGAGGCCCTCATCCTCAGCGAGTCTGGAGCCGAAGTCAAAAGCTACGCCTCCGCTGGACAGGCCGTGCTCATGCTCCTCGTCGTTCCCCTCTACGGCTGGTTCGGCTCCCGTGTCGGCCGTCTCGCCCTCGTCGCCGGCTCCACGCTCTTCTTCGCCTCCCACCTCCTCTTCTTCTTCCTCCTCGGCCAGGCCGGCGTCCACATCGGAGTCGCCTTCTTCCTCTGGCTAGGCGTCTACAACATGTTCGTCGTCGCGCAGTTCTGGGCCTTCGCCAACGACCTCTACACAGAAGACCAGGGCAAACGCCTCTTCCCCATCATCGGCGTTGGAGCCTCGCTCGGCGCCTGGCTCGGGTCGCTCGCCGCCAAGGAGATGTTTAAGATCTTCACCCCCTACCAGTTGATGCTCGTCACCATCGCCATTCTCCTCGTCTGCGTCACCCTCACCTATGCTTCCCACATCCGCCAGCAGCGCCGCACCGATGCCGCTCACGCCAAAGCCGCCGAAGCGCCCCTCAACAAAGACGGCGGCTTCAAGCTCGTCTTCCAAAACTCCTATCTCCGTTGGATCGCTGCACTCGTACTCCTATTGAATCTCGTCAACACCACCGGCGAGTTCCTCCTCGGCGACTTCGTCTCCGACCAGGCCGTCGCCCGCTTCGGCGCCGGCGACGCCTTTGCCGCCCAACGCGGAGCCTTCATCGGCCAGTTCTACGGCGACTTCTTCGGCTGGGTCAACCTCCTCGGCTTCCTCATCCAAACCTTCCTCGTCTCGCGTATCTTCCAATACGCCGGCGTCGGCGTGGCTCTCTTCATCCTCCCCACCATCGCCCTCGGCGGATACGGGTTCCTCATCTTCGCTCCCGTCCTCGCCATCGTGCGCGCCGCCAAGATCCTCGAAAACTCCACCGACTACTCGCTCAACAACACCGTCCGCCACACCCTCTTCCTCAACACCTCCCGCGAGGCTAAATACAAAGCCAAGGCTGCCATTGACACCTTCTTCGTCCGCTTCGGCGACATGGTCCAGGCCGCCGTCGTCTTCATCGGAACCTCACTCGCTTGGACCACCAAGGAATTCGCCATCCTCAACGCAATCTTCGTTCTCGTGTGGTTGTTCGTTGCATGGCAGATCTACCGCGGTTATAAGGAACAGGAGATGAAAGCGGCGCAAGGAAATGTCTAGTCCACTGCCGCTCACCACTCCCAAGTAGCCATGCCGAATGACCCCGGCCGTTGGCCCGAATTACGCGAGCGATATGAAGAACGCGGCATCGCCTTGTTCCTCGGCGCGGGCATCTCGGTTGGCTTGAACATCCCCACCTGGGACCAATTGCTCGCCCAACTCATCGACGACCTCACACCTCCGTCCCAACGCCTCTCTCTTGCCCAACTCAAAGCCGTGGGACTGACGCTCCCCGCCATCGCCGCGCTTCTCGAGCGCAAGGCCGGCGGCCACGCTGCTTTCGTAAAGCGGGTTCGCAAGATCCTCTATGCCGATCCCGCCCAACGCTTCGGCGTTTCCAAACGCGGCATACCTCCCGGTTCTGTCGAACGCTTCCTCGATTTTGTTCGCAAGCAAAACCTCACCCTCGCCAGTGCCGCCGCGTTGTGTGTCGTTCCTGAAGCCGGCGGCGCCTGCTCCAACCCCCGCCTTCACGCCGTGGTCAATTTCAACTTCGACGATCTCTTTTCGCTCTACACGCGCAAGGCCTACCGCAATCGCGTCTTCCGCAACACCGAACGCGCCTCCAAGTCCGCCTTGCCGATGCACTACATCAGCTATTACTACCCCCATGGCCGCCTCGGACTTTCACCGGAATCGAAATTCGAGGCCGAATCTCCCGACCTGCTCGTCTTCACCGAACAGAGCTTCTTCGATTTCTATAACCGCCCCAACGCCCTTTTCAACTACACTCTGATGTTCCTCCTGCGCGAATATCACTGTCTGTTCCTCGGTGTCTCGTTCCGTGACGAGAATCTGCGCCGCCTGCTCCACTACTCCGCTTGCGAACGCCAGGAACACTACCTCAAGGAGAAGAGCAGCCGGCCCACGCTTTTCTCGTTCTCGGGCGTCCCCTACACCGAACGGGTCCGCGAGAAAATCCTCCGCCACTTTGCAGTATTCGACGAACGCGCATTCCCTGGGGCCCTCCAGAACCTTTGGACCGAATCCCTCGCCCCGCTCGGTGTCAACACGCTATGGATCTCCGATTGGGCCGAACTTCCTGTCCGCCTCGGTAATATCTACGGCGAAAAGTGGCCATCCGTCTATCCGCACCTCGTATAGCAGTTCGCACAGCCGCGACAACCCCCGCCAAATCGCATACCCTATCCCACATGCACCGCCACCACCGCCGCCAATTCCTCGGCCGCACCATCCTCCTGCCCTCGCTCATTTGCAAACTTCACGAACACGCCGCCCCCCTCCTCGCCTCACAAGCCCCTCCCGCACAAGCCGCCCCCGCCCCGCCCTACGACCTCCTCATCCGCGGCGGCCGCGTCATCGATCCCACCCAAAACCTCTCCGCCGAAACCGACGTCGCCATCCGCGCCGGCAAAGTCGCCCGCATCGCCCCCAACATCGCCGCCACCGAAGCCCGCAGCGTCCTCGACGCCCGCAAAATGATCGTCACCCCCGGCCTCGTCGACGTCCATGTCCACGTCTACGACGGCGTCGCCCCCCTCGGCATCCCCGCCGACCCCAACTGCATCGCCAAAGGCGCCACCACAGTCGTCGATGCCGGTTCCGCCGGCGCCCACACGTTCCCCGGCCTCCGCCAATACGTCATGCGCCAGGTCGAAACCCGCGTCTTCGCCTTCCTCAATATCTCGGTAATCGGCCAGTCCACTTACTCCGACAACAACGCCTGGGGCGAATTACTCGACCTCCGCTACGCCAACCCCAAACTCGCCCTCCGCACCATCGAGCAAAACCGCGACGTCATCCTCGGCGTCAAAGTCCGCCTCACGCGCAACATCGCCGGCGACAACGACCTCCGCGCTCTCGCCCTAGCCCGTGAAGCCGCCGACGCCGCCCGCCTCCCCCTCATGGTCCACATCGGAGGCACCTTCTCCCCGCTCCCTAAAATCCTCGCCATGTTGAAGCCGCGCGACCTCATCACCCACAGCTTCCACGGCCGCGACGGCGGCATCCTCGATGGAACCGGCCGCATCCTCCCCGAAGTGCGCCGCGCCGTCGAAAGCGGAGTCCTGCTCGACGTCGGCCACGGCGCCGGAAGCTTCTCCTTTCGCACCGCGGAGAAGGCGTTCGCCCAGGAGATCCTCCCCGGAACCATCTCCAGCGATGTCCACCAGGGCAACGTCAACGGCCCCGTCTACGACCTCGCCACAACCCTCTCCAAATTCCTCCACCTCGGCATCAGCATGGAAGAGGTCCTCCGCCGCGCCACCGCCAACCCCGCCGCCGCCCTCGCGTTCCCCACCGGCACCGGCTCGCTCAAAGTAGGTTCCACCGCCGACGTCGCCGTCTTCGAACTGCGCGAAACCCCATGGGAAATGGTCGACTCCCTAGGCGAGACCCGCCCCGGCCACCTCCGCCTCAAACCCATGGCCACCGTCAAAGCCGGCCGCATCTACGGCAACTCGGTCATCCCGGTGTATCAGTAGGTGGGGCGGCTACTCTTTCGACTTGGCGATTGCGATCGCCTTCGCCAGTAACGACGAAAGGAAGTTCTCGAAACTCAATTCTGGCGCGGGCTCGCGATAGTTGCCTTTCTTGCCGCCAACCGCATCCGATGTGAGAAAGCAAGCTGAATCGTACAGCCGCTCGCGCACCATCTTCGTGAGTAGGATCTCGTACCGCTTCTCGTACGATGCCTTTCTAAACTCTGGAAACACCTGAAAATGCGGCTCACGCGCACGAACCGGCCTCGTCGATCCAGTGCTCTCCTCCAGCAACATTAAGTACCCCAACCATGGCTTTGCGGAAGGACTGAACGCACCCTCCCGATACGCTGCCCAAACATCGGTAGCGCTTCCAATCGCCTCTTCCGTCCGGTTGTTATAGTTGTTGCCAAATGATGGCCCAACCTGAGACTTGAATTCGATTCCGGCAATGAGCTGCCCCTCCGAAAGAAACAGCAGGTCCCATTTCTTTTCCGGCCGAAACAATCCCGGCAACTCAAGAGATGACTCGCAAAAGATCTGGGTCCGCTGCAGGCCGTTTTCGCAGAGGAGTTCGCGCACAAGCTCGATGAACCCATCCATCTGTGCTCCGCCTGTCACAGCGGAACGCGCACCCGCGTCCTTCGATCCTGTTGCCGTTCCCTGCTTGAATGATTGGCTATCCCGCGTCTCCCAAAAACGCCTCACCGCGGCACGAACGCGCCGTTGAAGCTTCGGGCCCAAGCTCATTTGGTTGATGTCCCTTCGCGCCTAATCGCCGTCACCCTTGCTTCGCTAAAAAGAGATCCCGTATCGTTCCCCACGCGCTTATGTGCCAAGTTAAAGTAATGCTCATCCACCTCGAACCCAATGCTGTTCCTGCCCGCCTTCGCCGCGGCAACGGCCGTCGTGCCGGTGCCTAGAAACGGATCGAGCACAGTGTCGCCTACGAAGCTGAACATTCGAATCAACCGTTCCGCAAGTTCCACAGGATACGGCGCGGGATGGTGTCGCGTGGATGCTCCCGTGAGGCCCGACCAGATCTGCTGGAACCACTTTTTGTGATTCTCGGCCGAAATCACGCTGAGTACTCGAGTCGCAAGATCCGGTGCGCGATATCCTCCAGATTTCCGTTCCATCAGGATGAATTCGATATCGTTCTTGATGACCGAATTCGGCTCATAGGGCTTTCCCAAAAACCCGCCACCGCCGTTCTCCACTTCGTATGCTGCATTCGCGATCTTATGCCAGATGATCGGGGCCAAATTGTCGTACCCGATCTTGCGGCAATGCTCCTGAATCGACGCATGAAGTGGAACCACCGTGTGCCGTCCGTTGTTCTGACGTCGCGAAAGGCAGACATCGCCGACCACGCAAATGAGACGCCCCCCAGGAACAAGCACCCGGTAGCAATGGGCCCAAACCCGGTCAAGCTCATCAAGGAACCGGTCATAGTCCTCGATGTGCCCCATCTGGCCGTCTGACTCCCGATATTCCTTCAACGTCCAATAGGGCGGAGAAGTCACCACTAAATGAACGCTCTCATCAGCGACGCCTTCCATCGAACGGGCATCACCCCTGTAGAGATCATGGCGCGTCG
>CAYUZM010000444.1:0-5452 GCA_964449665.1 uncultured Solibacteraceae bacterium | reverse complement strand
AAGGGCGAACTCGAAATCGAGGTCTCCGCCGATGTCCCCACGCGCAAGAAGCCCGAAAAGATCGCCTTCCCCGCCGAACGCGTCGCCGCCGACCCCTACCGCCGCCTCGCCGAACATTGGGCCCCTCTCTTCGCCCAGGAAACCTGGTGGCAGCCCAAAGCCGACATCCCGACCCGCTTCGATTTCGACGGCGACTGGCAGGGCGACAACAACTGGGACAACGCCGACGAGGGCACCTCCCAGGCCTACATCTATTACGCCGCCATGGAGACCGAGACCCACTGGTTCCTCCACTACAACGCCTTCCACCCCCGCGACTACTCCGACAAATGTGTCGCCGGCTCCTGCCACGAAAACGATAACGAAGGCCTCATCCTCACCGTCCGCAAAGACGGTTCCGAGTTCGGCAAACTCGAACTGATGGAGACACTTGCCCACAATAATGTCTACAGCTTCTCGAACGAACGGGGCATCGGCAGAAACATCCACAACATCGACGGCGGCATCGACTTCTTCGAAGGTTCCCATCCCGTCGTCTTCATCGAATCCGGAGGCCACGGCATCCATGGCGCCCAGGGCTCTCACTCCGGCTACCGCTTCTCCGGCGATACCTTCGCCGCCGGCACCGGCATGACCCTCGTCTACAAAGCCAGCGCTGGCCCCCCCCGCCACGCCAATGACCGCCAGGTCGGCTATGAACTCCTCTCTATCCACGACCACTGGTGGACCAAAGCCTGCCAGGCCGAAAGCGGCTGGCAGGATCGCACCTTCGACGAATACATGACCTACCAGCCCACCGGCGGGCGCCCCACCACCCCCTGCCGCATGATCGGAACCACCTTCTATGGCCGCAAGGAATCCTCGAACAAGGCCAAGCCGTTCTGGGGCTGGCACGACGTCGCTACCAGCAAGAAGAAGGTGATCGGAGTCGGCCAGTGGGCGCTTGACCCGGCTTACTCAGTTCAACAAAGTCTTCGTTTCTCTGCTGATAAGCCAATATCTCTGAAGTACATCTATAATCCCTATTTGGGAATCGGTGTACCCGGAGGATCGGCCGGAGCCGCCGGACAGTAGTTCGCTCCTCGCGCGCCGCCGCTCGCATGTAGCATCGCTCGCACGTCCCTCTCCTCGAACACGACCGTTCTCGCACATCGCACCGCTCCCGCGCGGCACCCCGGGAAGGGGCTCCTCTCCCACCCCGTGGCGCCGCGCGTCCGCCCTCAGCCTACACCGCCCGCGCGCGTGCCGCCTTCGACACCATGCGCCTGCGCCCAATCACCAATCCGCCGATACCCGCCGCCATCATTAAGATGGAGGCCGGTTCCGGAACCTCGCCGCTGCCATCATCCACCGGCGCAAACGGCAGGAAACTGACCACGGGCGCACCGCCCGTGTCCAACTCGTAGGTGATGCCTCCGCTCAATCCACCGCTGCCGCTCAACTCGCCCGTACATACGCCGTTCAGCGTATTCATCTGCAGCGTCACCTCTCCTGTCGAAGCCAGCGCCCGCCCACAGTTATCCGTCGCCGTGGTCAACATGCTAATGCTGGCCAGCGCCAGAATGTTTCCCATAAATGTCGTGTTGGTGTCGATCGTGGCCGAGCTTCGAACGTTCCAATAAACGCCCGCACCGTCGCCTGTGTTGATCACGTTCACCACCGAATTGGGTGAAGTGATGAGTGTGCTTTCCATAAGGAAAACCCAGGCAGCATTGGCATTACCCATGCCGTCCAGCGTCAGTGCGCCCGTCAGATTGCTCACACCGGCCGGCACGGAGTACACTCCAGGAGCGAGCACTAGGCCCTCCAGGTCGGCCAGCGGCAGCGGAATCCCAACGAGCGTGTTGAGCGCGTTGATCGCGATTGTGAGTTCGTTCTGTGCGGTCTGTGCCTCCGCCGTGCCGGCATGCACCAGTCCTCCCGTTACCTGCAAATCGGCCACCGCCACGCCGGGCGATGAGTTAAAACCGGTGATCGCATTGGCCCCTCCCGACGACCAAACGCCAACGTTTCCTTCAATGGCGCTCACCGGGACATTCGTCACCGTCGCGGCGCCTAGCACTGTGAAGCTACTCAATGTAGCTCCGAATATGTTGGTAGCGTGGGCGTTTGCCCCCGCTGCCATCAAAAGCAACGACAATCTCATCCAGTTCTTCATTCTTTACCCTTTCGTTCAGCTCAATTGCCTTCTACGATTTGTTATTGTTTAAGGCCAAAAGTCCGGAGGCCGGGATAGGCCAAGAACGATGCACCTGGAGGCCCACGGGCGGGCCCGCACGGGATCGGGCATTTCCCCGCATTTTTGGGTACTTGAACAAGAATCTGCCGGTGGATTACGAGTGAACTCAGAGCCCAACATGACATCTGGCGGCATAAGGTCAGTTCGCAAGAGTGTCAGAACCGGACGGCAACAGGCCATCGTCCGCCCCAACCTCGTTAACTCGCGCGTACCGGCCTCCGAAATGAGACGATAAGAAGGAGCGTCGCGGCAAAAGGTGACCGGCGCTCCGCAAATAACTTGGTCAACCCTAACCCCATATCTTGTGCCACGCTTCGAAGAAATACTGAATCCTGTGGTTGACCCGCTTTACATTCCCGGGCCGCCGGTCTATTATGGGTTCACCACCCCCCGAGCCGGAGCCTGCAAAGCTGCGGAACTTTCATGAGGACGGATTTAGTCCCTTGCTAAGACTCAAACGCGTTGAACTTCACGGCTTCAAGTCTTTCGCGGAACGAACCGAACTGCGCTTCCCCGGAAACGGCATCGCTGCGGTAGTCGGCCCCAACGGCTGCGGAAAGTCCAATCTCAGTGACGCCATCAGTTGGGTGCTCGGCGAACAATCCGCCAAGAGCCTCCGCGGCGCCCGCATGGAAGATGTCATCTTCGCCGGCACCCGCGACCGCAAGCCCCTCAGCATGGCCCAGGTCTCCATGGTGCTCTTCGACCCCCAATACGGAGAACGCCAGGCTGCTGCCGTCGAACTCCAGGCCATCGAAGAAGCCGTCGCCGCCCCCGCCATGCCGGATGCCCCGGCTGACCCCAATGCGGCACCGGCGGCTGCATCTGACCCCAGCGCCGAGCCGTCCGCCGCCGCCGCTCCTCAAGCGACCGCCGCCCCTGAAGGGACCGCCGCGCCCAGCGTCGAACCGTCCGCCGCCACCAATCCCGAAGCCACAGCCGCCCCCAACGCCGGCGCCTCCGCCGAGCCCCTCGCCGTCGTCGCCGTCGATTCCGCCGCCGAGAAGGCCAACGGTCACGCCAACGGCCACGCAAACGGTCACGCCAACGGCCACGCCAATGGTCACGCGAACGGCCACGCCGCCAAGCTCCCCCAAACCAAAGAAGTCACCATCACCCGCCGCCTCTACCGCTCCGGTGACAGCGAATACCTGATCGACGGCCGCCACGCCCGCCTCCGGGACATCCAGGACATCTTTATGGGCACCGGCCTCGGCCCGGAAAGCTACGCCATCATCGAGCAGGGCCGCATCGGCCAGCTCCTCAGCTCCAAGCCCGCCGACCGCCGCGCCGTCATCGAAGAAGCCGCCGGCATCAGCAAGTTCAAAACCCGCCGCCGCCTCGCCGAAGCCAAGCTCGAAAGCGCCAAGCAAAACCTCTCCCGCGTCTTCGACATCCTCGAAGAGGTCGGCCGCCAGGCTAACTCCCTCAAGCGCCAGGCCGCCAAAGCCCAGCGCTATAAGGAACTGCACGAAGAGATTGTCGTGCAACTGCGCCAGGCCCTCAGCGGACGCCACCAGATCCTCGAACGCGAAGCCACCCGCATCGCCACTGAACTCGGCGAAGCCAACGCCGCCTTCCAGAAGCTAGCCGAAGAGGTCAGCGAAAAGGAAAAGGAGCAGCACGAGCGCCAGGAACAGGCTTATAAAACCGAAGCCGAACTCACCGCCGCCCGCGAGAAGCTCGCCGAACTCCGCGTCGAAGCCGAACGCACCCGAGGCAAACTCGAATCCCAGGCCCGCCAGATCGGCGCCATCGAGAGCCGCCTCCAACAAGGCGAAACCGATTCCACCGACCTCGAACAGCGCCTCGCTCGCATGGCCGAAGAGATCCAGGCCCACACCCAATCTCTCGCCGAGCTCGAACAACACGCCGCCGAAGCCCGCACCCTGCTCGAATCGAAAACGCAGGAACGCGACCAGCGCGCCGCCGAACTCCGCCAAAAAGAACAGGGCATCGAAGGCTCCCGCCAGGCCGTCCTCCGCCTCCTTGGCGAAGCGAACACCCTCAAAAACCAGCTCGCGCAGATGGACACCTATCTGCAATCCCTCGAGCGCGACTCCTCCCGCCTCCAGCGTGAAGAGCAGATGGCCTCGGCCGACCTCGAACGCCTCGACGCCCGCAAAGGCGAGCTCACCCAGACCCTCTCCGCCCGCCAGATGGAGCTCGAATCCCTGGCCGACCAGCGCCGCCGCGTCGAAGCCGACCTCCAGCAGCGCAAGTCCGCCCTCGGCGAATCGCGCAAACAGCTCGAACTCCTCCGCCAGGAAGCCTCTCGCATGAAGGCGCGAAAGGATTCACTCGAAGAAATCCTTTCTCATCGCGCATATACGGCTGATTCTGTAAAGCGTCTCTTTAGTGCTTTTGAGCACGGCCAAGCCCAGGATCTCAAGCCCCTCGGCGTGCTCGCCGACTTCGTCGAAGTCGAAAACTCCTACGAAAAGGCCGCCGAAGAGTTCCTCCACGAAGAGCTCGAATACGTCCTCGTCCGCAACTGGGAACAGGCCGAATCCGGCATCGACCTCATGCGTACCGACCTCGACGGCCGCGCCACCTTCCTCGTCGAACCCGAACCCGGCGACAGCGTCGCCTCCGACCTCCCCGAACCCGTCATCGGACCCGAAACCGGCATCGCCGCCCGTCTCAGCGAAGTCCTCCACATGACCAACGGGCTCACCAAGGCCCCGGCCGCTCTGCTGCCTCGCCTCTCCCGTTGCTTCGTCGCCGAAGACCGCGCCGCCGCCCAGCGCCTCGCCCAAACCTACCCCGACTTCTACTTCCTTCTGAACGACGGCATCTGCTACCACGGCCACGCCGTCTCCGGTGGACGCAAGACCGGCAGCGGCCCCCTCGCCCTCAAGCGCGAACTCCGCGAGCTCACCTCGCAAAGCGCCCAGAAACAGACCGCCGTTGAAGAAGTACTCCAACGGATTGAAGAGTTCGAGCGCGAACTTCAACTCTTAGGTGAGGAGCTGGAACGCCTCCGCGGCCAGCAGCAAGGCCAGGAAAAGGACGCCCTCGCCCTCGACCACGAAATCCGCAAACTCACCGAAGAGTACGCTCGCGCCAACTCCCGCGTCTCGGTCGCCAAACTCGAATTGGCCCGCATCGAGAAGGAAGTGGAACGCGTCCGCGCCAACCGCGAGCAAAACCTCCGCATCGTCGAAGAGAAGGACGGCCAGCGCCAGGTCCAGGAAGAGGCCCTCGAAGCCG
>CAYUZM010000443.1:0-5453 GCA_964449665.1 uncultured Solibacteraceae bacterium | reverse complement strand
GCGGGTGCCGCTGGATGAGGGGATGGATCTGGCGGATTCGAGCGATGAACAACTGTTGGCGTTGGACGATGCGTTGGAGGAACTGGCGCGGATGAATCCACGTCAAGCGGTGATGGTGGAGAGCCGGTTCTTTGGGGGGCTGGAGGTGAGCGAGATCGCGACGGTGCTGGGCGTGTCGGAAGCGACGATTCAGCGGGATTGGCGGGTGGCGCGGGCGTGGCTGGCACGGCAATTGGGAGCAGGGCACGGCGATGGACGCTAGCCCGCGGGAGCGCGTGCAGGCGCTGTTTCACGCGGTCTGCGATTTGAGCGGCGCGGAGCAGTTGGAGAGGCTGGCGGCCGAGTGCGGGGACGACCGGGCCCTGTATGACGAAGTGGCCGCAATGCTGGCGAGCGATCGCAAGCGGGACGGGTTGCTCGACGCGGGCGTGGAGGATCTGGCGGCGCGGGTGTTAGAGAGCGGCGCGGGTGCGGCGGGGCGTTACCAGACGATTGGCGCGTATTCGATTCAGTCGGTGTTGGGCGAGGGCGGCATGGGGACGGTGTTTCTTGGGTTGCGGCAAGATCTGGGGAGCGTGGCCGCGATTAAAGTGTTGCGCGATGCCTGGATTTCACCAGCGCGGCGGGAGCGGTTTGCCGCCGAACAACGGACACTGGCGCAGCTCGGCCATCCGAACATTGCGCGTCTGCTCGACGCCGATACGCTGGCCGACGGCACGCCGTACTTCGTGATGGAGTATGTGGACGGGGCGCCACTGGGGCGCTATTGCCAGCAACGGCGGTGCACGGTGGACGAGCGGCTGGGGTTGTTTCGCGCCGTGTGCGAGGCCGTGCAGTTCGCGCACCAGCATGCGGTGATTCATCGCGATCTGAAGCCATCGAACATATTGGTGAAGAATGATGGCACGGTGAAGCTGCTCGATTTCGGCATCGCCAAGCAGATTGAAGACTACAACCCGGCCTCGGACGCGACGCGAACGGGCCTGCGGCTGATGACGCCGGCATACGCCTCGCCGGAGCAGATTCGCGGGGAGCGGGCGGCGATCCACACGGACGTGTATTCGCTGGGCGTGGTGTTGTACCAGTTGTTGACGGGGCGGTTGCCGTTCGATGTGGGAAACCGGACGCCGGCCGAGGCGGCGGCGTTGCTGGAGGAACGGAATCCGGTACGTCCGTCGATGGTGGCGCGGCGCGTGCACGCGCAGTCGGGCGAACAGGGCGAGGCGTCGAAGGCGAGCGACTCGGCGTGGGCGGACTTGGATGTGTTGTGCCTGACGGCGATGCACAAAGACGTGCGGAAGCGGTACGGGTCAGTGGAAGCGCTGGTACGCGACATCGATCATTACTTGCGCGGCGAGCCGTTGGAGGCACGGCCCGACACGTTGGGCTACCGGTTGGGAAAGTTCGTGCGGCGGCGGCGCGCGGCCGTGACGGCGGGGGTGGCAGCGGCGCTTGCTGTCACGGCGCTGGTTGCCTTCTTTACCGCGCGGTTAGCCACGGAGAGAAACACGGCACTGGCGGAGGCGGCGCGCGCGCAGCGGATTCAACATTTCATGCTGAACTTGTTTCAGGGGGGCGACGGGGAAGCGGGTCCGGCGCAGGACCTGCGCGTGACCTCGCTGTTGGAGCGCGGTGTGCAGGAGGCTGGCGCGCTCGATCGCGATCCACAGGCGCAGGCGGAGTTGTATCAGACGCTGGGCGACATCTATCAAAAGCTGGGGAGCCTTGAGCGGGCGGAAGAGCTACTCAGCCTTGCGCTGGAAAAACGGCGGGCGCGCACGGCAGGCAGCGATTCCGGGGTGGCCGGCAATCTGGTGGCATTGGGGCTATTGCGCGTGGACCAGGCGAAGCTCGAAGAGGCCGAGAGGCTGGTTCGCGAGGGCCTGGAGCGGAACCGGAAGGAGTTGCCGCCGGGACATCCGTCGATTGCGGCGGCATTGGATGCATTGGGCCGCGTGCTGCAGGAGAAGGGCGAGTATGGGAAGGGGATTCCGCGGCTGGAGGGGGCGGTGCGGGGGCGGACGGCCGTAAGGGGAACGGCGTCGGAGTTGGCGGGGAGTTTTTACGAACTGGCGAACGCGAAGTTTTAGGCCGGCGAATACAAGGAAGCGGAAGCGCTGAACCAGGGCGTGCTGGCGATGACGCGGCGGATATGCGAAGAGCGGCAGCCGCGCGTAGCCGAGACGCTGGTGAATCTAGGGGCGATTCAACAGGACCTGGGTAATTATCCGGAGGCGGAGGGGTTCCACCGGCAGGCACTGGAGATTACGCGGCGCTTCTTTGGGGAGAACCACTACCGCACGGCGGCGAGCCTGACAATGGTGGCGCGGGCGCTGGTGTTTCAACGCAAGCTGGACGAGGCCGAGACTTTGTTGCGGCAGGCGGCGGCTGTGCAGGAGCGGACGTTTGGGGAGGCGCATCCGCGCGTGGCGTCGGCATTGAACGAGTTGGGCAACGTGGCGTTGATGCGGAAGCAGTATGACGAAGCGCGGAAGGCGTTCGAGCGAATGGCGGCGATTTACCGGACGGTGTATTCGGGCAAGCACTATCTAATCGGTACGGCGACGTCGAATGTGGGTAGTGTGTACATGGCCGAGCAGGAGAACGCGCGCGCGGAGGCCTTGTTTCGCGAGGCGCTGGCGATGTTCCTGGCGACGCAGGGGCCCGATCATCTGAACACGGCGATTGCGCGGATCAAACTGGGGCGGACGCTGTTGCGGCAGAAGCGGTATGGCGAAGCGGAGCGGGAGACGTCAGCTGGGGCCGCGATCCTACTGAAGCAGGTGAATCCTTCGGTGAGCTGGCTGCATTCGGCGCGCACGGATTTGGCGGCGATCTACGATGCGCAGCATCAACCGCAGAAGGCGGCTGCGCTGCGCAAAGAGATGGCGGCGATGGCGGCGAAGAAGTAGCCGGCGGACCGGGACGTTTGCCGCAGGCTAATCGGCGATCTGTGTTGAGTTGCGCCGGCGCGCGGCGAGAACGCTGAAGAGCGCCATGGCGGCGACAACAACGTTGGCCACGATGACGGGGGTGGCCTGAATGGCCACGCCATAGCCGATCCACAGCAGCGCGGCGATGGCCTGCACCACGCGCAACGACGATGGTTTGCGGAACAGGTAGGAGCAGGCGAAGACGGCCGTGGCGACCCAACCGATGGACTGCAGAATGAGTTCTTTCATGGATATTCCTTCGATTAGGCGGTGACCGCTTCGGGCTGTTCGTGGCGCGAGATGATGAGCGAGTCGGTGCGCACCTTGCTCCACTCCTGGAGAGCGAAGCCGTTGGCGGCGAACAGGGAGCGGATGCGCGTGGAGTCCCATCCTGCGACCTCTTCCAGAATGGGAACGAGCACGCTGAGCGCGTCTTCGCTGAGCACGGTGCGGCGGGCGATCTGCGAGATGAACTTGGCCTCGGAGACGGCGATGGTGAGTCCGTCGCGGCGATTGAGATGCATCATGACGTGAACATCGGAGCTGCCGTCGCCCATGTAGACGACGTGATCGTGGCTGACCTTGTGGCGCGCGACGAGATCTTCGAGAACGGCAACTTTGCCGTAGCCGGCGGGCACGCGCACGATGGATTCGATTTCTCCGGTTTCAGGGTGATAACGGAAACGCGTGCCGAAGATGTGATCGGGCTCCACAATGCCTTCGAGCGCCGATTGGATTACCTCTTCGGGCGCGGCGGAGATGACGTAGAAGGCGAATCGATTGCCTTCCAAGCCTTCAATCATGCGGAGCAGTTCCGGGATGTTCTTCTTGAGGCGAATGCGCTTGCCGACTTCATACAGATGCTCGCGGCGGACGCAACGGTATTCGGGATCATGCTGCAGAAGGTATGCCAGTTCCCCGCCCTGCTGGACGAGGTGAATTTTGGAGAGCCCCTCGACTTTGTCAGAAAAGCTTTGATTGCCCAGCATCTCGCTCAGGACGAAGCCTGAGTCGTTGAAGCTGAGGGTTTGATCGAAGTCGCTGGCGATGAGATATTGTCTATTTCCGCGCTTGAAATCAGCGGTCATTGGATATTTTTCTCCTGTTGTATTTGCGGCCTTTGGATACAGGATGGAACCCGCACCATGTAGCTGTCGTGTCAGTCAGGTGAAAGCTCGAGCGCGTGGTCTGCCTTCTTGATCAGGAACCGGAAACAGGACCGGAATAAGGAATGAAAACGGGGAAAGGTCTACGTGGCCGCTTTCATATCATAACATGCCCCCACGGGAATGTGGTGCGGGCGGCTGACGAGCGGTTGGCGGAGGTTATTCGAGCGGTTCGGGTTTGAGTTGAATCCCGGTTTCACCGGCGGATTTCTTGGCCCAGTATTGCCGCAACCAGGCCTCCCAGCCACGGCCGGCGGCGGTGTCGCGCCCGGAGAAAACCAGCGAGGCGATGTCGGAATACGGGACGGCGATGCGGGTGTCTGAGTCCTTGGGCCAGAGGCGGGCGAAGGAGGCGTCGAGGGTGGGACCTTCGGAACGGTCGTAGAGATAGCCTTCGACGACGGCACCGTTCTTGCGCGTGATGGTGATGTCGCCGCGGTAGTCGAAGGCGAGGTGGAGCGCGGCGCGGAGTTCTGCTTCGGAGGCGAGCGAGGGAACAGTTCCTTCGAGTCCGCCGTCGTCGAAACCGGGGACGACTTCGAGCGAATCGGGATCGCCGAAGCCGCTCATATCCGCTGGGCTTCGCCGGTGGGTTGCTTCACCTGGATGTTCACGAAGGGGTTGTGGGCGTGGACGGGGCGGACGGGTTCGGCGAGGAGGCGTTCGGCGTCGCGATCGCGATAGTGCGTGAAGAGCGAGGCGCGGGCGGTGGCAAGGAAGCCGCGAAGCGAGCCGAAGGTTTCGTTGACAGCCGATGGTTCGTAGCCGCAGTGCATCATGCAATTGGCGCAGCGCGGGTTGCCCGATTCGGTGCCATATTGTTCCCATTGCGTGGACGCCATGAGTTCGGCGAAGGTGTCGGTGTAGCCGTCCTGCAGCAGATAGCAAGGCTTCTGCCAGCCGAAGATGTTGTAAGTGGGCATGCCCCACGGGGTGCATTGATAGTGGCGCTTGCCCATGAGGAATTCGAGATAGAGGGGCGATTGGTTGAAGCGCCAGCTCGATTTTCGATTGGAGAGGATGGCCCGGAAGAGTCGGCGGATACGGGCGCGGCCGAGGAAATGTTGCTGGTCGGGGGCTTTGTCGTAGGAGTAGCCGGGGGCGAGCATCATGCTTTCGACGCCAACGTCCATCATCTGGTCGAAGAAGGCGCGGACGCTATTGGGGTCGGCGCCGTCGAACAGGGTGGTGTTGGTGGTGACGCGGAAGCCGCGGGCGAGCGCGGCGCGGATGCCGGCCAGGGCGATGTCGAAGCCACCTTCGCGGCAGACGGAGAAGTCATGGTGGTCGCGTTCGCCATCGACATGAACGGAGAAGGTAAAGTACTTGCTGGGCTGGAAGAGCGGCAGTTTTT
>CAYUZM010000442.1:0-5453 GCA_964449665.1 uncultured Solibacteraceae bacterium | reverse complement strand
CACCGCGGCCGCCATCCGCCGCCAGCCGCATCACGCCCACACGCCCATCCTCGCCGTCAGCGCCAACTCGGCCGACGAACATCGGGAGCAGTGCGCCCGGCTCGGTATGCAAGGCTTCGTGCCCAAGCCCATCGACCGCCAGTTCCTGGTGCGCGCCGTCGAACAGGCGCTGGCCGCCCACCCCCGCTAACGCGCGGCCGCAACCGGCCAATCGGGGGAATCGCTCCGCGATGAGGCCAGCAGCGCTTCGGCCCGCTTCACCGCCTCCGGCCGCGCCCCGGCCACGTTCCGCGACTCGCCCAAGTCGGATTGCAGATCGTACAGCTCCACCGCCTGCCCAGGCTTGTTCCGGATCGCCTTCCAATCCTCAAACCGGACGGCCTGTTGGAAACCGCGCTCATGAAACTCCCAATAGAGCGGCCGGTGTGGCCGCGCGGCGGGCTTCCCGCTCCATTCCGGCAGCACATTCGCGCCATCGATCCCGGCCGGGCTCGCCTGTTTCGCCGTCGCCGCAAAGGTGGGCAGCAGGTCCCACTGCGCCCACACCGCCTGTGACACCGCGCCCGCCGGAACCCGCCCCGGCCATCGCGCGATCGCGGGCACACGGATGCCGCCTTCATACAGGTCGCGCTTGATCCCGCGCAACGGGCCGTTGTCGTCGAAGAATTCGGGGTTGTGCCCGCCTTCCCGGTGCGGGCCGTTGTCGGAGGTGAACACCACCAGCGTGTTCTCATGCCGGCCCGTCGAGCGCAGCAGATCGAAGATCCGCCCGATGCCCGCATCCATGCGCGTCACCATTGCCGCGTAGTTCTTGTCCGGCGCGGGCCAGTTGCGCGCCGTGTAGGGAGCCGTATCGGGCACCTCCATGCCGTTGCCGTGGTCGCGGCCCAGCTCGTTATTCGCATGCGGAATCGTCAACGCCAGCTTGCAGAAAAACGGTTCGGCCGACGGGCGTTCGAGGAACTTGAGACATCGTTCGAGAATTACGTCATGCGCGTAGTCGTTCCGCTTCGTGCCCGTGTTGCCGCGCAGCAGGAGCTCGTGATCGTTTTCCAGCAGATGCTCCGGATAGTAGTTGTGGGCGTGCGTCTGGGAGAAGAAGCCGAACCACTCGTCGAAGCCCTTGCGCGTGGGATACCCCGCCGTGCCCAAACCGCCCAGCGACCACTTTCCGAACAGACCCGTGCGATAGCCCGCGCGCTTCAGAATCTCCGTGATCGTGACATCGGCCGGGCCAAGCGCCAACTCGCGCTTGCCGTTGCCCCGGATCTTGGCGTGCCCCGTGTGCATTCCCGTCATCAGGCAACAGCGCGAGGGCGCGCACACGGTCGAACCCGCATAGGCCTGTGTGAATCGTGTGCCTTCGGCCGCCATGCGGTCCAGGTGCGGCGTTTGAATCTCCGTCGCGCCGTAGCAGCCGAGGTTTCCATAGCCGAGATCGTCGGCCAGGATCAGCAGAATATTGGGAGCGGCTTCGGGCTGCGCGAGCGCCGGCAAAACGGACGCGGCCGAAGCGAGAAAGGTGCGGCGGAGCATCTGCGAATTCTATCTTAGAGGTATGAGTCTATCTGGGTGGTTCGCGCTGTGCTTCGCGGCGGCGGGCCTCATCTACGCGAAACCCAAACTGATCGAACGGCAGCAGCCGGAAACCTTGACATTCGCCGAACTGCGTACGCTCTCAGACGAAGCGGTTCCCGCCGGGGAACTGGGCATGAGGCTCCAACGCCTGCTGACGACTCCGGTCATCGACAACACCGCCGCGCTGGCCGGCGCAAAGCCCGCGCGCCCGCAGTGGCCGGGCCTGGGACCGCTGCTGCGCGTGGCCATGTGGAATATCGAGCGCGGCCAGGAATTCGACCTGGTCCGCATGGCGTTGACCGATCCGGACGCCTTGATGGCGGAAACGGCCAAACGGCGCACCGAGGCCAAGCTGGAGCTGAGCGAAAGCCAACTCGAGCAGGCCAGAAAACAGGCTGCCTTGCTCAAGGACGCCGACGTCATCGTTCTCAACGAAGTGGATTGGGGCATGACGCGAACCGAATACCGCGACGTGGCCCGCGAGCTAGCCAAAGCGGCGGGCATGAACTACGCCTACGGCGTCGAGTTCCTCGAAGTGGATAAGCTCTACCTGGGCGACGAAGATATCGACCTCACCGACGAGCAACAGGAGCAGGAGATCCGCAAAGGCTTGTTGCCGGACAAGGAGAAGTATCTCGGCCTGCACGGCTCGGCCGTGTTGTCGCGCTATCCCATTCAGTCGGCGCGCATTCACCGCTTCCGCCGCTGCTACGACTGGTATGGCAAAGAAAAGGACGAGATCGCAAAACTGGAAAAAGGCCGCCGCGAAGTGGCCGAGAAAGTGTTCCTGGAACGCATCGCGCGCGAAGTGCGCCACGGTGGACGCATGGCGTTGATTGCCGAGATTGCCGTCGACGAGTCGCCCCAAAAGAAGGTCACCGTCATCGCGGCGCACCTGGAAAACAAGTGCGTGCCGAAGTGCCGGAAGGAGCAGATGATCGATCTGCTGAACCAGGTGCGCGAAGCCGATGGCCCGGTGATTCTCGCCGGCGATCTCAACACCACCGGCTCGGATGCGGCGCCGGTGTCGGTGCGCCGTGAAATCGCCAAGCGCGTGAAGAACCCGAAATTCTGGGCCGGACAGGCCGTAAACTGGCTGAGTCCGGTCAGCATCCCACGGCTGTTCACAATGCCTGCGAATTATTTTAAGAACTATCAGGACCCGACGGCGAAGAGCATCCCGTTTGTGGCTCCCAATCGCGAAGCCGGGCTGTTCCAGGAGTTGGAGACCTTCCAATTTCGCGACGGCATGATGTTCGATTTCCGCGGCGACGAGTCGCGCACGGTAAATGGCCGAGCGGGCAAGCTGGCCAATTCCAACCAGCGCACGTTGAAGGGCTTTAAGCCGACATTCACGTTCAAACGGGACCTGAAGGGCTTGGCCGGTGAGCTTCGGCTGGACTGGATCTTCGTGAAAGGCCTCGCGCGCCAATCGGACGCGCCAGGCGAGAGTTATCATTGGGCGCCGCACTATGGCACCGTGCTGGATGAATTGACCAACAGCGTGCCGGACGGCATCAGCGATCATCACGCGGTTGTGACGGATATTCCGCTGAACGACCCCGGCCGCGCGGCGCCGGCAAAACGGTAAAGGAGACGGGTTCATGAGAAGACTGTTGATTGCGTTTCTGGCGGCGCTCTCGCTGCTGCCCGCGCAGGAGTTGCGCGTCACCTCCTACAACGTGCGCTACCCGTCCAAGGACGACGGCGAGAATGTATGGGAAAAACGCAAAGACATCCTCATCGAATCTATCCGGCGGATGGATCCCGACATCATGGGCACGCAGGAGCTGTTCAAGCTGCAGGGCGACTACATCGTGGAGAAACTGCCCTCCTACGCCTGGCTCGGCGTAAGCCGGCGCGGGAACACGGAAGACGAATACATGGGCGTGTTCTACAAAAAGGACAAGTGGCGCGTGATTGAGTCGGGAAACTTCTGGTTGTCGGAGACGCCCGAGGTGGCCGGCAGCTCATCCTGGAATATGAGCCTGCCGCGAATGGCCACATGGGCGCTGTTCAGCGCGGTCAACGGGCGCGGGCGGTTCTATTTTGTGAACACCCACATGGCGCACCGGCGCGAAGACGAGCAGGCGCGGCAAAAAGGAGCGATGGTGATTCAGGAGTGGCTGGGAAAGCTGGATACGTTCGTGCCGGTGATTCTGACGGGGGATTTCAATTCGCCGGTGGAGGGCGGGACGTATCAGAAGATGGCCACTGGGTTTGCGGACGCCTGGAAGATCGCCGAGCGGCGTAGCGGTTCGGAAGGCACGTTTCACGGGTTTCGCGGAACGCCCGGCGCGGCCCGTATCGACTGGATCTTCCTGCGCGGCGCCTGGCGCGTGCGCGAAGCCGAGACGGTGAACTGGAACGACGGCGGAAGGTTTCCATCGGATCACTTTCCGGTGCGGGCCGTGGTGCAGTTGGAACGGGTTCCCTAAGGGCGGCGCGGAGGCCCCCCGCTTGACAGCCGTTGCAGGAGTTGGCAGACTAGGCCTAGTTTACCTATGCCTAGAGAAACTGGACTCCCCCCCGGCACCCTTGTCATGCTCTGCCTGCGCGTGTTGCAGGGAGAGCCGCTGCACGGCTACGCCATCGCCCAGCGCATTCATCAGCTTTCCCACGAACAGTTGCAGGTGGAAGAGGGCTCCCTCTATCCCGCCCTGCAGAAGCTTTTGTTGAAGGGCTGGGTGAAGGGCGAGTGGACGGTCTCCGATACCGGCCGCAAGGTGCGCGAGTACCGCATTACGGCCGCCGGGCGGAAGCAACTGCAGGCCGAGATGAGCGACTACCGGCGCGTGAGCGGCGGCATCGCTGGCGTGTTGGAGGGAGCATGAGCGCGATGGGTGAATGGCTGCGGCGCGTCTGGTTTCTGTTAAACCGTGGGCGCATGGAGCGGGAGCTCGCGCGGGAGATGGAAGCGCATCGCGAAATGGCCGGCGGCCGGGGCGCGCCGTTCGGCAATACGTTGCGGCTGCGCGAGGAGTCGGCCGATGTGTGGGGCTGGAACTGGCTGGACAGCGCCTGGCAGGATCTGCGCTTTGCCACGCGCACACTCAAACCGGGTTTCGTGTGCACGGCCGGACTGGTGCTGAGCATTGGAATCGGTCTGAACCTGGGGCTATTCCAAATGGTGAGCGTGTCGCTGCTTCGTCCGCCCGCGGTGAAGGACCCGGCAACGCTGGTCCAGCTCATCCGCCGTTCGCCCACCATTACCAACAGCAACGTGCCTTATCCAGTCGCCGGCGCCGTTCGCCAGCACAACCGTGTGTTTTCCGCCGTGTTGGCGCGGGTAAGGAGCGAAATGGTCTGGGGCGACGACGCCAACAACCGTGTCGCAGCATCTTTCGTCAGCGAGAACTGGTTCCGCGAAATTGGATACGGAGCGGCGGCGGGACGTGCGATTTCCGAACAGATCGATGGACGCGCGGACGCGGAGCCCGTGGCCGTCATCAGCGACAGGTTGTGGCGGTCTCGTCTTGGCGCCGACCCGTCGGCGATCGGGCGTACGATCCGGTTGAATGACCGGCCGGTGTTGTTGGCCGGTGTCGCGCCGCCCAAGTTCCCCAGCATGAAAGCGGAGCTGAACGACGTCTGGATCCCGATCCAACAGTTCGGCTACTTCCACACCGGGGGCGATTTCCGGTCCCAATGGACCTCAAATAATACGGAGCTCTACGGGCGCGTGCTGCCGGGCCCGGGATTGGCGGCCGTGAGGGAGAATATGCGGGCGGTGATGGCCGAAGTGGCCCGCATTCGCCCGGTGGAGGTCGCGAAAGGTGAGTGGCTGGTGCCCCTGCCGGGCAGCGAGTTGGTCCGGCTGCCCGAGGAGCGGCCAAGGATCCGGACCGTTGGGATGCGGAGGGGCTGCCTCCCGC
>CAYUZM010000441.1:0-5481 GCA_964449665.1 uncultured Solibacteraceae bacterium | reverse complement strand
GCCCAGGGCAATACGATCACGTTGGACCTTTGGGATACCAACGTCAGCCCCACTCCCCGCGTCATCCTGACGGCCTACGGTGAGGACGGCGTGACCGTCGTGGAGACGATCAATTTTGAGCCGGGCGTCGGTTCCATCGGCAGCGTCGCCTTCACGTATAACGGCCTTGTCAGCCGTGTCGAGATTCTCGACAACGGCGGTGACGGCCACATCATCGACAACCTGGGCTACACGCTCGAGGCGACCGGCATTCCCGAGCCCACCTCGGTGGTGCTGATTGGTTCCGGTCTGCTCGTGGCGGGCCTGTTGCGCCGCCGCCGCGCCTAAGACCAATACCGCGGGAACATTCACTGTCCGAACTTGGGGTACCGTCTGCCCAGACGGTACCCCTTTTGTTTTCAGCGACATTTTGCGCGTGTTTGACGCCGCTGGCCGGGCCTAGTAGGGTGGTAGAGCTTCCGGTACGCGACCCTCAAGGCGCGTTGAAAAGGGAACCCGGTGTGAAGCCGGGACTGCCCAGCAGCGGTAAGCGGGAACGAACGCCTCTCCAAGGGCACTGAACCCAGCCTGTGGGAACACAGGTGCGGTTCGGGAAGCCGAGGCTATTAGGAAATCAGCCCGCAAGTCCGAAGACCTGCCGGTCGCCGGTTGGCTAACAAGCCTTCCGATTTCATGAACCTTCTAGGGCAGGGGACATGCGGATATACTCCACACCACTCACTCTCATTCTGTTTACGTGCGCGCTCCAGGCGGCAGCACTACTTTCGGTTTCGGGCCGCGTCACGGACCCGTCGAGCGCGTCGCTGGCGGGGGCGCAGGTTTCCCTCTTCCACCTCAACGGCACATTGGCCGCGGTCGCCACCTCCGATGATTCGGGTGTGTATCAACTGACCGGGCTCACGGCCGGCGACTATTGGCTGACCGCGCGGCAGGCGGGATTTTCCGATGCCAAGCCCGAGCGGATCGTGCTGCGCCATGAGCCGTTGTCGCGGAATCTACAACTTACACTGGGCGCCGTCGAAACCCAGCTTACGGTGACCGAAACGGGCACGCTCGTGCCGGTGGACGAGCTGTCGAAGTCGTCGGACCGGATCGGCGCGGCCCAGATGCGTGACCGGGCCGAGTTCGCCATCACCGAGGTATTACGCCAGACTCCCGGCGTGCGGGTCCAACAACTGGGCGGACCGGGATCGCTGACGCGGATTCACATGCGCGGCGGGCGGGCGTTCGACACGTCGGTTCTGATCGACGGCTTCCGGTTCCGGGACGCAAGCGCGCCCCAGGGTGACGCCAGCGGCTTCCTGGGTGATCTCCTGGTGCTCAACTCGGAGCGCATTGAGATTCTGCGGGGTTCCGGCTCCTCGCTCTACGGAACCAACGCCATCGGCGGGGTGGCCAACCTTGTCACTGACCAGGGAGGCGGCGCTTTCCATGGCGATGTGTCGCTCGAAGGCGGCGGCCTCGGCTTCTTTCGCGGCGTGACGCGCGGCGCGGGCGGCCTTTGGAACAACCGGCTGCTCTACTCGGCGGCCGTGTCGCACCTGAACGTGGCCAGCGGCCTGGACGGCGACGACCGGGTTCGTAACTCGGGTCTGCAAGGGTCGCTGCAGTTCCGGGTTGCACCGCGCACCACCATCGGTGGCCGCGTGTTTGCGACGGGCAGCTATGCCGGATTGAATCTGAGCCCGTCGGCGGCGCCTTCGCTGATTGCGCCGGGCGAGGGAACGGTGGCCGCGACGCCCGACGCCACCTTCATTCCGCAATTGAACGACCCCGATTCGAGCCGCCAGTCCCAATTCTTCGCCGGGCTGGTCACGCTCACGCACCAACTCACGCCGGGGACGACCCTGCGCGGACACTATCACGGCTTCACGACCTCGCGCGACAACCGCGACGGCCCGGCCGGACCCAGTTTCTTCCAGCCCATGTTCAACAACAGCAATCTCTTCGACGGCCAGGTGGATACGGCGGGCGCGCGGGGGGATTTCGCCATGGGCGGGCGCAACCTACTTTCGCTTGGCTATGAGTACGAGCGCGAGACCTTCGACAACCGGTCCCGCGACGAAAACCCGTCGATGATCGCCCGCGTGAACGCGCGCACCCAGATTGCACAGGGCAGCCACGCCGCGTTCGCGCAGCACCAGACACGCCTGTTCACGGACCGGCTGCAGGTGTCCCTGTCCGGGCGCGTGCAGCGGTTCGGCCTCAACCAGCCGAGCTTTGAGGGCGGCGCGCCGGGCTACGCCGCGGTCAGGCTGGCGGCTCCGCCCAACGCCTACACCGGCGACGTCGCCTTCAGCTACTTCATCCCCACGACGGGCACCAAGCTTCGTTCGCACTTCGGAAACGCCTATCGCGCGCCGTCGCTCTATGAGCGTTTCGGCACCTCCTTTTATGGCGGGTTCTTCAGCCCATATGGCGATCCACGCCTGGCGCCCGAACGTTCGCTTAGCGTCGACGCGGGCTTTGACCAATACTTTGCGGGTTCGAAGGTGCGCGTTTCGGGAACCTATTGGTACACGCGGCTGCAGCAGGTGATTGCCTTCGACTTCTCGGGCGCGATCGACGCCGCCACCGACCCGTTCGGACGTTTCGGCGGCTATCGCAACACGGGCGGCGGGCTCTCGCGGGGGGTGGAGTTGTCGGTGGAAGCCAACCCGCGCCGGGGCACGCGGTTTTCGTCGAGCTACACCTACACGAATGCCGACGAGCGCAATTCGTCGCTGCTGGGCGGCTCGGTGCGGAGCATCCGCGTCTCGAACCACATGATGACCTTCACGGCGACGCAGAGCCTCACACGCCGTCTCGACGTCACCTTCGACCTGTTTGCCGCCTCGGACTACCTGTATCCGCTCTATCTGAACGGGAGCCGCGCGTTCTCATTCAACGGTCCGGTGAAGGCCGATATTTCGGCCACCTACACGCTGCCGGTGACCGAGAACCGGAGCGTCCAGTTCTTCACGCGCGTAGACAACATGCTGAACCGGACCTACTACGAAGATGGTTTCCGGAACCCCAAGGCGTGGGCCATCGGCGGCATCCGCGTGCTGTTCTAAGCGGCGCGCGGCGCATGCTAACCTGACCAGTGGAATGACCAAAGTTCAGCTTCAATATGACCTGTCGCGTCCGCTCGACGACGCGCTACTGAATCGAATCGCGGGCATTCACAGCGTCTATGGCATGTCGCGCGTGCAGCCGGGCGCCGATGAAGGCAGCCTGCTGGTGGAGTTTGACGCCTCGCGGCTTTCCGAGCAGCAGGTGGAGGCCAATCTGCATCGCGCCGGGATTCCGGTGAAGAGACACGATGCCTGACGGGTCGAGCCCGGCGGCAGGCCCGGCGGCGGGCAAGGGCGAGCAACTGCTGGAAGCCGCGCGCGCGGGAGATTTGAGCGCGATGGAAGCGCTGCTGGCGGCGCATCCGGAAACGCTCGAGCATCGCAACCACATGGGACAAAGCGCCGTGCTGCTGGCGCAGTATCATCGCAAGCCGGATGCGGTGCGCTTCCTGCTGAGCCGGAATCCGAACCTGACGCTGCATGAGGCGTGCGCCACGGGTGTGCAGGCGCGTGCCGAGGCGCTGTTGCAAGAGGTGCCGCGCATGATTGACGCGCACTCGCCGGACGGCTTTACTCCGCTGGCATTGGCGTGCTTTTTCGGGCATGGCAAGCTGGCGAAGTGGCTGATCGACCGAGGTGCGAATCTGAACCTGGCGGCGAGGAACCAGATGCAGGTGGCGCCGATCCACGCGGCGGCGGGCGGCAAGCATCTGGAGATTGTGCGCGCGCTGGTGGAAGCGGGGGCCGACATCAACGTCCGCCAGCATGGCGGTTTCACGGCGCTTCACGCGGCGGCGCAGGACGGCAACGAGGCGATGACGGCCTACCTTCTGGAGAAAGGTGCGGACCGCAACGCGCGGGCCGACAACAACCAGTGCGCGCTCGACTTTGCGTTGCTTCGAGGGCACGCGGGCGTCGCGGCGCTGCTGGAGCGGTGAAAAAGCTCGAACGAGTACCGCCGGAACTGGGTGCGGCGCTTGCGCCCAACGGCCTTGCGGCCCTCACGCCCCTCACCCTTGCGGCGCTCACCGCCGGGCGTCCGATGGAAGACGCCCATGCCGAAGGGCTCGATGCCTCCGGCCGGACTTGGGCTGTGTGGAAGGCCCGCGGCTGTGTGTTTGAGCGGGTTTCTTTTTCGGCCGCCACCATCAAGAGCGTGAAGCTGCGCGACGTGCGGTTCGTTGCCTGCGATTTCTCCAACGCGGCGTTGCTCGGCTGCGAGGCCAAGCGCGTGGAGTTCGTGCGCTGCCGCATGACGGGGTTGAAAGCGGTGGAGTGCCAGTGGGAGAGCGTGTTGTTCGACGAATGCGAGGGCCGCTACGCGCAATTCACCGACGGCGCAATTCGCCAGTCGGAGTTCCGCGAGGGGTCGTGGCTGGAGGCCGACCTCAGGGGCGCCGCCCTGGCGCACACCGTCTTCCGCCGCGTTCCCCTTCGACAAGCCGACCTCACGCACGCGCGTCTGGAGGCGGCCGATTTACGCGGAGCCGATCTGGAAGGCGTGCGCGTGCGCGCCGAAGACGTTCGCGGCGCCATCGTGACGCCCGCGCAGGCGCTCGCCTGGGCCCATCTTCTGGGCCTGGAGATTCGTGGCTGAATCGTGGGACGTGGTATAACCTAGAGTTCTTAATTCCGTTCGGGAGTGTTCTCTCAATGAAGAAGAGCTTTTACGGCTGGTGGATTGTTGCGGCCTGTTTTCTGACCTTCGGCGTCTCCACCGGCTTCCCTTATTACAACATCGCCTTCTTTTTCGACTATTTCCGCGACGACCACAAGTGGCCCATTCAGATCGTCACGTTGGGTGCGCCGATTGGCGTGCTGCTCACGATTTGGGCCGGGCCGATTATCGTTCCCAGAGTGAGTCCGCGGCTGCTCATCATTATTGGTACGGGCATGACGTTCATTGCCTTCCAATGGTTCGCGCGATTAAGCGGCGAGACGTGGGAATACTATGCCGCGTGGTGCGTGTACATGGTCGGCTACTTCCTGGCCGGACCGATTCCGCACCAGATCATCATCAGCAACTGGTTCAAGGAGAAGCGCGGGCGCGCGATGGGCATTTGCTACGTGGGCGTGGCGATTGTCGGCTCGATCGGCAATAAGCTCGGACCCTACATGGCGGCGAACATGCCGTACACGGAAGCGTTGAAGTACATGGGCTTCGTGCTGCTGCTCGCCTGGCCCGTGGCCCTGTTCATGCTCAAGGACAAGCCGGAAGACATCGGCCAGTTCCCGGACGGCAAGGATCACCCGCCGGTGGCCGTGGCGGGCGTTGCCGATCCCGTTCAATCGCAGACGTTCGGCGAACTGCTGCGGCAGTCGTCGTTCTGGCTGATTCTGGTGGGGAGCGCGGCTTCGATCGGCTCGATCGCGGCGGTAAACTTCCACATGAAGTTTGTGTTCGAGGAGCAGGGCTTTTCCACGC
>CAYUZM010000440.1:0-5486 GCA_964449665.1 uncultured Solibacteraceae bacterium | reverse complement strand
TCGTAGTAAAAGGCATCGAAGGCGTGGCCGCTTTCGGGCGAGAAGATAATCAGATCGCCTTCTCTGCCTGTGTCCTTTGCGTACTGAACCCAGTTGGCGGTTTCCTCGGCCTTCGCGACGAGAACCAAGCCCCCCATGCCAGCACGCAAGAACGCGTGAGCAATCTGTTTCGCAGACGTGGATGATTTCCCGCTACCGGGACTCCCTGTGATCAGGGTGCCCTCACACGCGATCAGCACCGTGTAGTGGTCGGTCGGCGAGAAACTAAGGAGTATGCGGTCGCTCCAGTTCACATTCGCAGGCTATCCCCTGACGGCCCAATAATCGAGTTCTCCGTAGCGTGCGGATGTGACGCAAGGGTGAGGGCGCGTGCGGCGGCGTGAGGTGGGGATTAACAAGAAAAAAAGAGGGTTAGCTTGAGATTTTCCGCCCCAACCGATTGGCACCACTTCAATGAGGTGCTAAGCTTTTTGCACTCTGGAATGCGTTCCGGCCTAAAGTGCCAAAAAGACTTTGCTGAGAAAGGGGAACTTTATGATCCAACCTCCGATGGATGCAAGCGAACTGGATCGGCTGGAGAACAAGAAAGCAGCCGACCGCCTTGAGCAAAAGGAGATAATCGAACGGATCTTGGCATCAGTAGCTGGCCCAAGACGACGAGACCTAATCAGGCTGCTTGATGAGACTCAAGGAGCGGTGACCGATGGAATGATTGTCGAGAAGGTGTACGGGTTCGGCCCGGCGTACGCCTACAACCCGGCAATCATCCGACGCCTTGTGTCCGATGCCCGCACGTTGCTTGAGGTGTTTTGGGACGAGGACATCACTCTGTCAAATTGGACATGCGCGATACCGCCTTCCGATGGTGGTGGCTATCGCATGGACTGGAGTCGCAGGACGCGGGGAACGAGCGCAACGGAAACGTTCTGGGGCGCACACCTTGATGCTGGCTGCCGCATTATTGTGGTCGCTAATGAGCTTCTTTTCTACACCGACCGCGAGGGCAAGTTTGTGGCCCGGTTCACGGATATGAATGAGGAGGGCCAAAGCCAAAGTGCCCAGGTCAAGGCCCTCTACGAGGAACATAGGGAAATTTTTGATCTTCCGTTTGCGGAGTTTTCTCGAATGCGGGCTATGCGCGTATACATGCTTGCGGGAGAGGTGAGCGCCAGAGAAGATATTCGGGATTGGTTCATGGAGCAAGGGATAAGGGTTAGGCACAGGATCAGCTCAAACATGGCCGCGACGGAAGTCGATAAGACTTCTCCAATCCTGCTAGGAAACCCGCGAATTAATCGCTTGATAGCCACACAGTTGGGGCGCGCAAAGCACTTGAGGTTCCAGATGCATCCCGACGAGACTGGGATTGAACTGAAGGGCTTAACACAGGAGGAGATCGAGCGCATCACCAGAGACTTTCCGGCGAAAGTGTTAGGAGATCGGATTCGATTGATAGATGACCAGGATGGTGACGTGTTTGCGGTCATCACTAGGCTGCCAAGCCGCAACGGGGGTGGGCCAGTGACCATCATTGGCTCGGAATATACGCGCGCGGTAGCAGGGGCTGCGATGGCGCTTACAAATGAACGGCTACTACAGTTAATGTTGCATGGAGTATGGCCGGACAATACAGCGGCTCCCTCATCATTCCAACTGGTAGTTGTTGTGCGCGGCGGATCGCAAGCCTGTGGAACTTGTGGAGGTCTCCCTGAAGTAATTGCTATTGAGCGGTATTGAGATCACAGCTGCTCACAGCGGAAGTATTTCAATAGGCGGCATGGCCCGTAACAATGGGCCATGCCTCCCAATAACGCGCCACAAGCGCAACCGGTAAGCGCCCAAACGATACAAGGTATGTCCCCATCTGACCAGGCGAAGTTCGCCCAAGCCAGAGAGACTCTCCAACGCGCAACCCAACACCATTCCGGGAACGCTCCGTCCATTGCCAATGACAATATGGCGGGTAGCAACGCGGCCATGCGACAGAACGCCGTGGGAATGGACAAAGCGCAGCCTGCACTCAGTCCAACGGATCAGTCACACGGGCTTAGTGCAAACGAGAAACCCCAGCGGGGGATTGAGGCCACTACGCCAACAACGGCTCCCGAAACGCCCAAGATTGAACCGCCCCAGCACGGGTATGGAATGGAGAGGTGATGTCGAAGGAAGACGCCAAAAAGCTCCTTGAGCGTGCCACCGCCCAACGGACCATCCGGAAGGTCTGGCACAGCGCGCATGTGTCAATGAGTGGCGGGCCACGAGTGCAAGCGCTGGTTGGAAAGAGTAGTGACGGCTTTCATCCTGGCCTTCGGTATGACCGAGGGCTTGATTGGGGCGAGCCGTTGCCAACGAAAGAGGAAGCCAGGGGCATTGCGCAGTCCGGTGCATCCGAATGGTTGGCTGTGAAGCAGCGGTCAACCGGCATCAGCAGGTGACTGACCAAGTGGCCGCAACTGTCCCGGATTGGGACAAGTGAGGCCAGCGGCACGCATGGCTAGCGGGGTAGAGACACACCCCTAAGCATCGCTTAGGAGAGATGTCTACAGGGAACTTACATGATCAGGAACCCCCAAAGTACCTGCAATTTTAGGGATTCTTAGGACTTCCTTAACCATTGCGCGCGCATGCTTTAATTGACGCTTTCTTTAATTAAAGCCATAGCCCCGAGGGGGGCAGAGCCCATGTTGTTCATCAACCATACATCGAACAGCCAGGCGGCGAAGGACTACTTCAAACAGGAGTTGGCCCAGGCCGACTATTACATGAAGGATGGGCAGCAGATTTCCGGGCGGTGGCATGGGTTCGGGGCGAAGGCGCTTGGGCTGGACGGCGCAATTGACAAGGTGGCCTTTGAGCGGCTGTGCGATAACCAGCACCCGGAAACGGGCGAGCAACTCACCGCACGAATGAAGGCCAACCGCCGGGTGACCTACGACTTCACCTTCGACGCCCCGAAGTCCGTGACCCTGGCGTACGAGCTGGGCGGCGATGAGCGGATACGCCCCGCGTTCCAGGATGCGGTACGCGAGACCATGGCCGAGATCGAACAATCGATGGCCGTGCGGGTCCGCAAGGGCGGGCAGTTCCACGACCGGCAGACCTGCAACATGGTCTTTGGTGAGTTCGTGCACCGCACGACGAGACCACTGGACGACGGGGTGCCAGACCCTCAATTGCACGTCCACGCGGTGGCCATGAATCTCAGCTATGACGCAGTCGAGGGCTGCTGGAAGGCTGGGGAGTTCAGCGCCATCAAGCGGGACGCGACCTATTATCAGGCGGCCTTTCATGCGCGGCTTGCGGGCAAGTTAAAAGACCTCGGTTACGGCATTGAGCGGGACGGCAAGAGCTTCCGGCTTACGGGTATCGATTCCGATCTGACGGACAAGTTTTCGCGGCGCGCGCAGCTTATCGAGGAGGAGGCAGCGAAGCGGGGGATCACGGATGCCAAAGAGAAGGCCGGGCTGGGCCGAAAGACCCGCAATGCCAAGAATGCCGACCTGACCATTGCCGAGCTAAGGACGCAGTGGAACCAACGTCTTGACGAGGGCGACAGAGATGCGCTGAAGGCGGCGCGAAGCCAAGGCATGACGAAAGCGATCACTCCCACACAAGCGCTCGATCATGCAGTCGAGCACAGCTTTGAGCGGGCTTCGGTCGTCCGCGAAAAGCAGCTCCACGCCGAAGCCCTGATGCATGGGGTGGGGTCGGTTTCGGTGGACGATGTGAAGGCCGAGTCAGCCAGGTCGGAAGTAATCATTAAGGAGGTGGGTGGGGTACGGTACGCCACGACCAGACAGGTTTACAGGGAAGAGACGGAGATGGTCGCGTTCGTGCGCGAGGGGCGGGGTGCGCACAAGAAACTGCGCGGTCACGACACCCCAGCCCTGGATGCCACCTTAAGCCCAGAGCAGCAAGATGCAGCGCTCAAGCTGCTTAACTCGCGCGACCAGGTCATCATGCTTCGCGGCGGCGCCGGTACCGGCAAGACGCGCATGATGGAAGCGACAGTCGCCGCGATTCGTCAGGGTGGGCACGAGGTGTTCACGTTCGCGCCGTCGGCGGAGGCCTCGCGCGGCGTGCTCCGTTCGGAGGGGTTTGCCAACGCGGATACGGTCGAGCGGCTATTGACCGACAAGGATTTGCGCCAGCAGGTGCGGGGCCAAGTGGTGTGGATCGACGAGGCCGGGCTTCTGTCAGTCCGGGATATGAATCGCGTCTTTGCCCTGGCAAAAGAGCAAAACTGCCGCGTGATCCTCTCGGGCGACAAGAGGCAGCACACGGCGGTGGTCCGGGGCGATGCGATGCGAATTATCGAGGAGGAAGCCGGCCTTCCCATCGCAGAACTCAAGCAGGTGAAGCGCCAGACGAGCGAGCAGTACCGGGACGCCGTGCAGGCGATCAGCGATGGCGACTTGCCGGGCAAGCACACCACACGGTTTGTGGAGGGCATCGAAAAGCTCGAGGCCATGGGCGCAATCGTTGAGCTAGACGGCGAAGACCGGTACCGCCAGATGGCGAATGACTACGTCTCAGCCATTGCCGAGCGCAGGCGCGATGGCACGGCGAAAACGGCCATTGTTGTCGCGCCGACACACGTGGAGGGCGACAGAATTACCGCCTACATCCGCGAGGAACTAAAAGAGCAGGGAAGGCTTGGGGCGCAGGATCGGTCGGTCACGGCACTCGAAAGTGCCAATTGGACTACGGCCCAACGCAAGGACGCGAAGCAATACCAGAAAGGCTTGATGGTTCAGTTTCATCAGAATGCCCATTCGTTCAAGCGTGGCGAGAAGGTCGAGGTCCTGGGCGAATCGGGTGGTGCGGTGAGCGTGAAACGCGGCGACGGCAAGCGGAGCACTTTGCGGCTGGAGGACGCTGAGAAATTCCAGGTGTATCGGCGGGAGTCACTCGGCATTGCTGCCGGTGACGTGGTGCGCATTACCCAAAACGGTTATGGCACCGAGACTGCCCGTACCGGCAGGCTGAGCAGGGCGCGGCTCAACAACGGTTCGCTGTACCAGGTGGAGGGCTTCACCCGCGAAGGGGATATTCGCTTCACCAATGGGTTTGTTGTGCCGAAGTCCTACGGGCATTTGGCATACGGCTATGCGAGCACGAGTCATTCGGCGCAGGGCAAGACGGTGGACAAGGTCTTCGTCGCCATGGGGCAGGACGCGCTGTCGGCGGCGAGTCGCGAGCAATTTTATGTCTCGGTGTCGCGGGGCCGAGAAGCGGTCAAGCTCTACACCGATGACAAGCAAGCGATGTTGGACGCGGTCCGCTCCAGTGGTCAGCGCCTGTCGGCAACCGAACTGATTGAGGGCGGCGAAGCTCCGGCTCACCGGCCTAAGCAGACCAAGCGGATGCGAGAGGCGATGCAGCAGAACTATCAAGTTTCACGGGAGAAGGGGCGGGACATGATCCTGCCTCGTCCGGGAAAGGAACACACCCATGGCGGAACCTTATGATCCGTCCCGTAGGAA
>CAYUZM010000439.1:4483-5492 GCA_964449665.1 uncultured Solibacteraceae bacterium | reverse complement strand
TTGCCTGGCCCTCCGGCACCCTGCCCAAGCTCGGCCAGTCGCTCGGCGACCCCGCCATCGTCCGCTCCGTTCGCAGTTGGGCCCTCCAACACAACCTCGCCCAAACCTGGGCCCAGATCGGACGCAACCCCACCGCCGTCCTCGGCGACATCGCCCCCAACACCGGCTCCATCGTCGCCATCGAAAAGCAGAAAGAGCGCCTCGCCTCCCACGTCTTCCCCATCTTCCTCGGCCTCAATGCCGGCGACATGATCGGTTCCGGCTATCTCAGTTCGCAATACGCTCCACTTAAAATCTCGCCCTCCACCGCCGGCCTCCCCGACACCAATCACTCCGACGGACAAACCCGCTTCGAGAGTAAGTACGCGCTCCTGAAATCCCTCGACGCGCCCCTCCGCGCCGCCTCGTCCGACAACACCGCCTTTGCCGACTTCGGCGCTTTCTATGAATCCGGCAAAGCGATGATGTTCAACCCTGCCGTCAACGACGCCTTCCGCTTCACCGCCGAAGAGAGCGCCCTCTACGGCTCCACCGGTTTCGGCAACGCCTGCCTCGTCGCGCAAAAGGTCCTCCGCGCCAACGGCGGCACCCGCTACATCCAGATCCACTTCGGCGGCTGGGACCACCACCAGGACATCTACGACACCGCCGCCAACAACCGCCTCCCCGCCCTCGCCAAACAGCTCGACGACGGCCTCTCCCGCATGCTCGCCGACCTCAAATCCTCCGGCCAGCTCGATAAAACCCTCGTCGTGATGATGAGCGAATTCGGCCGCACCCCGGGCCCCATCACCTCGCAGGACGGCCGCGATCACCACCTGCAACAGTTCGCCGTCTTCGCAGGCGCCGGCGTCAAAGGCGGCCGCGCCCTCGGCTCCACCAACGCCGACGGCTCCGCCACCGCCACCCCCGCCTGGACCCAGGACCGCGACGTCCGCCCCGAAGACAACGCAGCCACCCTCCACCCCGCCCCCCGCCTCCACCGGACCCACCTCCCCAACCGCCCCCC
>CAYUZM010000439.1:3992-4473 GCA_964449665.1 uncultured Solibacteraceae bacterium | reverse complement strand
CCATCTACTCCGCCCTCGGCATCGACTGGACCACCATCCGCTACGACGACCCCTTCGGCCGCGGCTTCGAATACGTCCCCTTCGCCAAAGACGGCCTCTACGCCCCGCTCCACGAACTGTGGACGTAGTCACCCGTGCGACGGGCCTCCCGGCCTGTCGGCGCTCTCTTACAGCGTCCGCATACTAAACCCGCCATCGCAATTGATCACCTGCCCCGCACAGTAGTCCAGCAACCCATCCGCCACCGCCCGCACGCACTTCGCCAGGTCCGCCGTCTCGCCCATCCGCCGTTGCGGCAGCAGCCCCCCGGCAATCTTCTCGTCGTACACCGTCTCCACCGCCGCAATCATGTCCGTGCGAATAATCCCCGGCCGGATCTCAAACACCAGCACGCCCTCCGGCGCCAGCCGCGCCGCGAACGTCTGCGCGCTCATGCTCAGCCCCGCCTTCGAAATACAATACTCGGCCCGGTTCACGCTCC
>CAYUZM010000439.1:0-3982 GCA_964449665.1 uncultured Solibacteraceae bacterium | reverse complement strand
TCACGCTCGACGTATACGCGCTGATCGACGTCACAAACACACTCCGTCCGCCCCCCCGCGCCACCATCCCCCGCGCCACGTCGCGCGTCAAAAAGTGCGGACCTCGCAGGTTCGTGGTCACTAACTCGTCAAAGCTCTCCTCGGTCGCCTCCAGCACATCGCGCCGTTCGCGCGGCGCCATCCCGGCGTTATTCACCAGTAAGTCGATCCGCCCGAACTTACTCAGCGCAAACTCGATCAATGCCGCGTGATCGGCCCGCGACGCCACATCGCACTGCACAATCTCGCACCCCGTCTCCGCCCGCAGGCTCTCCGCCGCGTCGCGCCGCCCGCGGTACGTCCCCACCACCGCGTGCGACTTTGCTAGCTCAATCGCGATCCCGCGCCCAATTCCACGGCTCGCCCCCGTCACCACCGCCACCGGCATTTGCATAAGCATCTATCCTACCCGCTCGCCCTCCCGCCCACTCGCCATGCTTGCACACGCCATGATCCCCACTCGCCATGCTCTCCGCGCGCCATCCCGCCCGCCCGTGCTCCCACGCACGGCCCGCGCCCACCCGCTCGGCCTCCCCATGCGCTAAGCTTCCCCCATGCGCGGACTGCTATCCCTCTGTCTCCTCGCGGCGTCCACCCTCACCGCCGCCGAAACCATCTATCTCTGGCAGGAAGGCGCGCCCGGAGCCGGCCTCACCAAACCCTTCGCTCCGCCCGCCATCCGCACCACCCCCGCCGGTGACCAGGCCATCTCGAAAATCCACGCCCCCTCCCTCACCGTCTACCTCCCGCCCAAGGAGCGCGCCACCGGCGCCGCCGTCATCATCGCCCCCGGCGGAGGCCACCGCGAACTCTGGTCCACCCACGAAGGCCACAACGAAGCCAAGTGGCTCGCCGCCAAAGGCGTCGCCGCGTTTGTACTCTATTACCGCCTCGCCCGCGAAACCGGCTCCACTTACACCGTCACCGGCCACGCCCTCCCCGACACCCAGCGCGCCGTCCGCCTCGTCCGCTCCCGCGCGAGCGAATGGGGCATCAACCCCGCCCGCGTCGGCGTCATGGGCTTCTCCGCCGGTGGCGAACTCGCCGCCCTCATCTCCTACCAGAACGACTCCGGCATCCCCGGCGCGCCCGACCCCATTGACCGCCACCCCTCCCGCCCCGACTTCTACGCCCTCATCTACCCCCCCCTCCCCAAAGACATGGCCCCCTTCAAAGACATGGCCCCCCCCTTCCTCCCCTGCGGCGAAAACGACCCCCTCAAAATCGCCCAAGGCCTCCCCGAGCTTTATCTCAAGATCAAACAGGCCGGCGCCTCCGCCGAACTCCACGTCTTCGCCAACGCCGGCCACGGCTTCGGCCTCCGCCCCACCCTCAAAGGCCCCGTCGCCACCTGGATCGACCGCTTCTACGACTGGATGGGCGCCAAGGGCTTCCTCGCGCGCTCGTAATACCTGCGCGCCCACGCCATCGAATACCATGTAAGGAGCGAAGCATCGATTCGACGATGAGCCTCACCATCACGCTCTCCGAGGAAATGGAAGCGGCCTTGAACGCCCAGGCCCGTGCGGTCCACATGCCCACTGAGGACTACCTCGCCCGTCTCATCGAAAACGCGCTGCAACGCCGTCAGGCTCAGTCTTCCACCAATCTCCAAAACGTCATCGATCAGATGGCGGCCCAAGTGGTCCCCGGCACTACCGCCGAAGAGATGGAAGCCGCCCTCGACGCCGCCCTCGCCGAAGTCCGCCCCCGCCGATCCTGGCAACAGTGAGAATCGTCCTCGATTCCAATATTCTCGTTCGCGCCAATCCGCTCGTCACTCCGGAAAGCCTTGCCCGCGAACTGCTTCTCACGCTCACGTCCGCTTCTACCCATACGCTCATCCTCTCCGCCGCCATCCTCAACGAGGTGCGCCGGGTCCTCACCTATCCTCACGTGAGTAAGCGATGGCCGCTCTCAGACCAATCGATAGCCAAATACCTATCCGCGCTCGAAGCCGCGGCGTCCATGGTCGAGCTTCCAGCCAGTTCGCCAGCCGTCGTTAGCGATCCCGACGACGATCCCATCCTGCAAACCGCCGTCCTCGGCCACGCCGATATCTTATGCACACGCGACGAAGCTTTCGTTCACCCGGCAGTGCAAGACTATTGCCGCAACCACGGTATTCGCGTCGTACCTGATATCAACCTGATGCACGAACTACGCCACGCGAAGAGGTAGTATCAAGTTGGAGCGAACGAACGCGATGCCCGTGCAACTGACACCCGACCAGGAACACCGTATCCAGGCAATGGTGACTGCCGGTGCGTATGCTTCCGTCGAAGAAGCCCTCAGCGCTGCCGTGGCCGCCGTCGAGACCGCCGCCGCTGTTCCCTTCGAAGGTTCACCCGAAGAACTCCAAGCGCTGCTGCAAGAGGGGCTCGACTCGGGTGATCCCATCGACATGGGTGACGCCTACTTGGATCGTCTCCGCGCGCAAACGAACGAGATGGGCCGCGCCCACGGCGCACCCCAATCGCGTCTGCGCAGATTAACCGCTATCCACCCGCCTATGTTGAGATCGTACTGAGCCTCTCTGCTGCTCCAGCGGTAATTTCGTCCATCTTGGTGGTAACTGACCTCGTCGACGTTCCTCTGGTTATAGTGTCAAGTATTCTCTTGCCAATTTGCGGTGATGCTCGATTCGGTTTAGCGCGTAACCAGTTACCGTCGAATGAGTCTCTTGCCAGTCAAAATACTTGTCTAGCTGACCCAATAGTAGCTTGGCGTCGATTGGCGGTTCACAATGCTCGTACCAATTTAACCAAATAAATCGGAATGGTTTATCGCCGGTTGGTGCAAAGGCCCTGGCCGATGAATGTACAGCGATGCCAAACGGAGGGGCCTCGCTTTCCTCTCGGTAAGCCTGGGCCATAGGTAAACCCATCAGGATGCTGTCGCGGATTGCCGTGTTCCTCGCCATCACAAACGAAGTATTCGGATCCAGATCGCAGCCATGATAGACTGGACCAAACGAAATGGCACCGCGAACAAGGAATTGATGAAAGGGCTTCGACTCCTTCAGAAAAGTATTCGCGATGCGAAACATTGCTTGATTCAGAATGCTCTGTAGCGCTTCGCGTCGGCGAGCCGTGACATATACGCCATCCATTACCGGGTAGAGCCTAACACCGTTGCCGAATCCAAATTCCTCTGCCGCTTCGAGCACAGCGCAGTGAAGTTTGAAGATAAAATTTGCCGCAATCGGCAACGACCGCAGCATCTGGTTAGCGGTCCCCATAACATCAAGCCAACATATGTAATTGTATTCTGGATCACACAACAGCGACGAGTTGAAGAAGATCCCTCGTGAGTCAGGCTGCCTTCCAGTCTCCTTCATATAGTCTTCCTTTACTTACGGGTCTTGCGCGTGATGTTACCACATGCAGAACAAGGATGAAAGGCGACTGATAGTGGTTTTGGGGACACGAATTCGGAGATCACAGGAGTGCGTCCCTCCGCTCCCCCCTGCTACCCTAAAATCACGTGCGCCGCTTCCGGCATCTCTTCCTCCTCGCCCTCCTCCTCGGCCTCGCCGCCGTCGTCGCCGTCTACCGCGCCCAACACACCGCCCAGGCCACTCGCCAGCCCGTCCTCCCCCCATCCCTCCCCCAGGACGTCCAGGCCTCCTCCCGCGACTGGGTCTACTTCAAAGACAACGGCGGCGTCCCCGTCGTCGAAGTCCGCGCCCGCGACATGGCCCGCATCGAAAAACCCCAGCCCCGCATCCAGCTCAACGGCGTCCAATTGAAGCTTTTCCACAAAGACGGCAAAACCTACGACCTCGTCAAATCCGCCTCCGCCATCTTCGACGAAGCCGGCTCCTCCCTCTTCTCCGAAGGCGACGTCGAAATCACCCTCGGCCTCCCCACCCCCGCCCCCAACGCCCCGGCCAACCAGCCCGCCGCGCCCGCCGCCCGCCTCCTCTCCATCAAAACCTCCG
>CAYUZM010000438.1:0-5494 GCA_964449665.1 uncultured Solibacteraceae bacterium | reverse complement strand
GCCGATTTTCAGCGATACCTGGAGTTGTGCCCCCAAGCGGCCGATAGAGTCCTCGTGGAAGAGCAGGCCGAGCGGCTGCGCCGGTTTCTCGAAACGAGCCTGTAACGCGCTCCTCCCCCCGAATCCCCGCGCGCCGGAGATCGTTAAAACATTATTGGGCATTTTTGTATAATTGGCCTTGCCCCGTCCGGACGGCCGGACCGGCCGCTCGCCTCATTTTGTTACACATAAGGACGGGCAGCCATCTCAAGGTTTTTGGCGAAATGCCGATAGGTGAAGAGAGCCATGGTGGATGGAACTCTAGATACGGAAGCGCAGCTTCATCAATTCAATAAGTTGATGACCGAACTGCTCAAGGGCACCTTGAGCCGGAATACGTTCCGGCCCTGGGAGATTGAGCTGTTGCTCGACATTGAAGGATGTAATCTGCGCGACACAAACCGGCGCGACGTCCTGCGCCGCTACCAGAAAGCTGTTAAGCGCAACGTCGATCGCGGCGCCAGTTCGCTCCTGAAACTCAGCGAATACCTCGAACTCCAACGCCGCCGCTCGGAAGCCCGCCAGGCCGTCGGCGTCGCCGTCGCCGGCGATAGCGACGAAGACTAACCCCGCTCGGCCCCGAACCCCAGCCCGCAATTCCGGGTTACCTCACCCCCGCGCATCCCAGCACTGCCGCCCCCCACCCCTCTGCGATATCCTGGTGTTTCATGTCCAACGAAACCGCCAAACGAATGGTCTTTTGCGTCAAGTTCCAAAAGGAACTCGAAGGGCTCGACGAAGTCCCCTTCGACGGCCACCCCCTCGGCCAGCGGATCTACGACAACGTCTCCAAACAAGCCTGGAAAATGTGGGTCGAGCACATGAAAATGCTCATGAACGAATACCGCCTCAACCTCGGCACCGCCGAAGCCCAGGAATTTCTCCTCACCCAAATGGAAAACTACTTCTTCGGCGAAGGCGCCGCCCTACCCCCGGACTTCGTCGCCCCCGCTCACTAACCGCAGACCCTCCCTGCACATCCGCGGGCTCGGGCGTTCCGAGCGCGCTCCATTCTGCGCGCTCATCACCCTCTCCCAATCAGCGCGGAGCGCACAGGACCAAGCCCGCAGGGCGCAGGTTCCGTTGTGCGCGATTCAAAATTAGATCTTGAAATAGATCTTCCGCCGGTGCAGCCAGTAGCACATATAGAACAGGCACGCCAACACAACCAGATTGTGCGGAATCGCCCCATACGTCCCTAGAAAACTAAACCCACCCCAAGTAAAATTCGCCACCCCTCGCGACAACCACCCCCGCAACACCTGCGTGAACGAGTAGATGAAAATGCAGTTCGTCCCAATCACCACCGCCGGAAACGCCCACCGCTTCCAGCCCTTCATCTCCACCATCCAATAGCACGCCATCAGCCCCACCAACACCCAACCCAGGCTGAAGAATGTGAACGAACCCAGCCACAGCCGCTTCACCATCGGCACAAACGGCTCCATCGCCAACCCCAGCGCGAACGCCGCCGCCGCGCAAGCACCCAAAATCTTCAGCCGCCTCCCATGCGGCGCGTCTTTCTGCAGCAGCATCCCCGTCCACACGCCAAACAAAATCGTGATCCCATTGCCCAGGAAGTTCAACGTCGTGTAGAAGCCCGAGTAGTTATAGCCCAGCACCGCGCGGTCGATCACCGCTCCAATATTGTTCTCCTGGTCGAACGGACCGTTCGGCCCGGGGAAGAGGAACAACAGCGCGTGGTGCGCCACCATCAACCCCGCCGCCACCGCCACCTGCGCCCGGAACGGCATCGTCCAGATCAGGAAGCACATCACATAGCCAAACGCGATCTGGCACAGCACGTTGATGAACTGCAGCTTCAGCGGCCCCGTCGTGTTCCAATTCGACAGCACGTTCGAGAGCACCAGTAAAATCAGCGCCCGCCACGCCACATGCCCGAACAGCGACCACTTCGTCGCCCCCTGCTCCATCCGCCGCGCAAACGCCAGCGGCATCGCCACGCCCACGATGAACGTGAACGCCGGTTGAATCAGGTCCCACAGATTGCACCCCGCCCACGCCGCATGCTCGAACTGGTTGCGAAACCACGCAAGCGAAGCGTCGTCCTTCAGGCCCTGGTAGATTCCGAAGCCGTGCGAGATTAGCAGCAGCATCGTCAGCCCGCGAAATACGTCGAGCGACTCAAGCCGTTGCGCGCCCCGCGCCTCCGCCGGCGGCGGAGCCGTCGATGCGGTTACCGGACGCGTCTGTGCGGGAGCGGATAGGGTGGCCATCGCACCCAGCAGTCTATCGCGTCCGCGCCCGTGTGCGTGCAGCCCGCGCCCCGGGCCCAAACCCGGCCCGCACGCCGCACTGCATCCCGGCCCGCGTCCCGGCGTCCACCGCGTCCCGGCCCGCACCCTGCAACCACCCCAATCCGTGCAGCCTGCTACTCCATCTTGTTTTCGCTGCGCGCGAAGTACAGGTTCACTGCGCGTTCCAAATCGTCCTTGTTCATGCTCACCGGACGCTTCTCATATTCGCTGATCGACATCAGAATGTTGCAGATGTCCAGCGGATAACACGCGCGCAACTCCGTCCGCCCATCGCGCAGCACAAGGTTGCGCAAATACTCCGAGCTGTCCGTCTCGGTCGGCACCCGCTTGGCCGTCACCACGCGGTTGAAAATCTGGTCGAACGACGTCGCATCCACCGGCTCAATGTAAATCTTGTTGTGAATACGGCGCAGGAACGCTTCGTCGGCCAGATGCTGCGGGTCGAGGTTTGTCGAAAACACCACCATCAGCTCGAACGGAATCTGGAACTTCACGCCGTAGCGCAGTGTCAGGTAGTCCACGCGCCGGTCCAACGGCACAATCCACCGGTTCAACAGGTCGCGCGGCGACATCAACTGGCGCCCAAAGTCGTCCACGATGAAGATGCCGTTGTTGGCCTTCATCTGCAGCGGCGCGGCGTAAATGCCCGACGCATCGTCCAACCGCAACTCGAGCATCGAAGGAATCAACTCGCCGCCCACCACAATGCACGGCCGCTTGCACAACACCCACCGCGGGTCGATATCCGGGTCGTCCAGCTCGATCCGCTGGTGCACCACCGGGTCGTACAAGCTGATGATCTGGTTGTCCACTTCGATCGCATACGGAATCAGAATCGCGTCCTGGTAAATCCGCAACATGCGCTCGGCAATCGACGTCTTACCGTTGCCCGACGGCCCGTACAGAAAGATCGAACTCTGCGAGATCAACGCCGGACCCAACTGGTCCAGCAACCGGTCCGTCGTAATCAGGTCCGAAAGCGCCGCCCGCAGCGCCTTCCGGTCCACGTCCACGTTCGCCGATTGCGTCCGCGTCGCCGCCGCGTAATCCTTCAGCGAAACCGGCGCCGCCCCCGCGTACTGCGAAATCTGAAACCGGTCCGATGCCAGGTTTTTCCCCGATGCCGACAGCACAAAGCTATAGTCGTTGCCGATCATTCCCTTTACTTCCACCAGTTGCTGCCCGCGCAGGTGGCGAAACGCCTGGTCGATGATCGGAATACTCAGCTTCAGCGTCCGGCTCAGCGATTGCAAGCTGGAAAAGCCCTCAAGCATCAAGCGCCGCAACACAAGGTCAAGGACGAGCGACTCCGGAATGCGCAATGTTTCATAGTCTTGCGGCACTTCCGGTTTGAACGAGGTGGTGATTCCGCCAATGGTCGACATCAATGACACTATCGACCGCCCCCCCGTCGAAGTTTACGTTGTCACGAGGAAAAGCCTGAGAAAGTCGTCTGCACGCCCTGAGGCGCCCCGCCGTCATCTAGTTGTGGCGCGTAGTGTCTTCTTCGGCGGTCTGCTCCTGGCCCTGGCTACCGCTGTCTCCGGCGAAGAGCCACTGGAAGCCCTTCCACCTGTCCGCCTCCAGGTCCCCCAGGACATCCGCGACAAACCGCACGACTTCGAACTCTCCGGCAACACCCGCCACATCTGGGAAGTGGTCGCTAAAAGCTACGGCTTTGCCGTAGTCTTCGACGGCGATTACCAGCCGCTCGATAACATCCGCTTCCGCATGCACGCCGCCAGGTTCACCGAGGCCATGACGGCGCTCGAAGCCGCCACCGCGTCGTTCCTCGTCCCCGTCAGTGAAAAGCTAGGCCTCGTCGCCCGCGAAACGCCCCAGAAACGCCAGGAACTCGAACAGCAAATGGCGATCTCGGTCCCTCTCCCCGACCCCATCCCCATCCAGGAAGCCCAGGAACTCGCCCGCGGCGTCCAGCAACTCATGGAAATCCAAAAATTCGCCGTCGACTCCGTCCAGCGCGTCGCCGTCCTCCGCGGCCCTGCCGCCAACGTCATCCCCGCCGTCATCCTCTTCCGTCAATTGCTCCAGCCCAAAGCCGATGTCGTCATCGCAGTCGATTTCGTCGCAGTCAGCGAACACGACGAACGCCAACTCGGCCTCCAACTCCCCACCTCATTTCCCATCAACTGGCTGGTCAAGCCCACTTCCGCCACCGAAAAGGCCACCAACATCCTCAACCTCGCCGCCTTCGGCATGCGCAATACGTACTTCTCCCTCGGCATCAGCAGCGCCGAGATGATCGCCCAGTTATCCCAACGCTCGGGCAAAACCATCCTCCGCAGCCAGATCCGCAGCACCTCTGGCGTCGCCGCCACCCTCCACGTCGGCGACAAATACCCCATCATCACCAATGGCTACTTCGGCGACACCACCGGCACCGGAACCGTCTACCGCCCCCCGCCCACCGTCAATTTCGAAGAACTCGGCCTCGTGCTCAAAATTACGCCCCTCATCCATGACTCGCACGACATTTCCTTCGCCGTCGATGCTCAGTTCAAGGTGCTCACCGGCGAGGCGCTGAACGGCATTCCCGTCATCTCCAGCCGCAAGTTCGAAACCGCCTGCCGCCTCAAAGACGGCGAATGGGGCGTCATCGCCGGACTCATCCGCAGCCAGGAAACGCGCGCCCTGAACGGCCTCGCCGGCGTCAGCACCATCCCCCTGCTCGGCCGCCTCCTCAGCCGAACTGACACCACCAAGGACTCCGGCCAGATCCTGCTCATCCTCCGCCCCCGCCTCGTCCACCGCCCCCCCGCCGACGGCCTGGCCTCCATCGACCGCTTCTGGACCGGAAGCGAAGGCCGCCCCAAAGCCGCCTACTAAAGCACGCTCCAGGTAGCCCCTCGTGCGGCAGGCCTCCGGAGGCCTGTCGGCTCAACACCCCTCAACGCCCCTACACCCAGCGTAATTCACCGAACGAAAACAGCCCTGAACCTGGCCGATTGGCCGCTTCCTCACCCCAGCCCCTCCTGTTCCGGCAACGAAAACTCCCCCCCATCCCCGGCGACGTCATAAACCTCCAGCTCCGCCAACTGCCCCCCCGGTCGTGCAAGAACACCCCCACAAGCACGCCCTCGGGCGACAATCCCGTCCCGTCCGCCAGAATCCGGCTCCCCCCACGCGGTTCCCCCCCCCCATCCCCCCCAAGGTCC
>CAYUZM010000437.1:0-5497 GCA_964449665.1 uncultured Solibacteraceae bacterium | reverse complement strand
GGCCTCGAAGAGGAAAACGGCGATCGCGGGCGGAGCGAGGACCCAGGCGAGCGCCGCTTGGCTGCCGAGAGTAACTACGGCCTCCAGTGGATGAAAGCGGAGCTGCGTGGTGAGGTCGAACCCGGGGTCGGAATGGTGAACTCTGTGGGCGCGCCAAAGCAAGGGGACGCGGTGGAGGAGCCGGTGTACGAAGAAGGAGAGGAGATCGGCGGCAAGCACCCAAACCAGGGAGGCAATCCACGGGGACAGCCATGCCGCGCCCGCCAGTCCTCCGCCACGCCCGGCGGCGGTCTCCGCGGTAGCCACAAGGCCCAGGCGCCCGATGAAGACCGTGGTAAACAGAGTGGCGAAGTACACCACGCCGTTCGCGGTCCAGCGCCTTGCGGGGCCGACGGGCGCCTCCTGCAATGGCGCCAGAAGTTCCCAGATGCCGGCGGCAAAGAAGCCCAGGATATAGGCCGCCCGTTGGACGAAAGCCTGATCCTGCAGCCAGGTGAGATCCATCCGGTGCGCCTGAACTTAGCCAGAAGCCGGCACGAATTACTTCTTGCGGTTGCGGCGGCGGGCGATGAGGCCGAATGCAGCCAGGCCGGCGCCCATCAGAAGAACCGTCGACGGTTCCGGCACGGGAGACGGGGGAACGCCGGCGAGCAAGGGCAACGACGCCGTGCAGAGCGAGATCAGAATTCGGAACATGCTATTTCCTTCTCCTACGATTAGCGACGAGTCCCAACGCCGCGAGGCCCGCACCCATCAGCAGAACGGTGGAAGGTTCCGGAACCGGGGCCGGCACGGCTCCGGCGAGTGCCGGGATCGCCGCCACGCCCAATGCGAGCAATACACGAATCATGAATACCACTCCTCTACTGGAAACGCGATCTAGCTGACGCTATCACCCCAGGAAATCGCGGTCAACAGGCATGGGCGGAATTTGTGTACGGCGCGGCCCCACTGACGCCGGGTGCGTACCATGACTTTTCGGCGCGGCCGCCGTCCGCAGGCAGAATCGTGGAACGAACTCTCCGCCGGACGCCGCGGGCCCGCATGCTACAATCCGTCACGGTGCAGGCAGCCACTGGCAAGCAGGAATACACCAGGAAAGAGGCTCTCCGCGTCGTGGGCGTCGAAGAGCGGCAACTCCGCGCCTGGGAAAAGAAAGGCCTGCTTGAGTTTGCCGACGTTTACTCCTTCACGCAACTCATTGCCCTGCGCGCGCTGGCCAGGCTGAAAGCGCAACGCGTTTCCACCTCGCGGATTGAAAAGACGCTTGCCGCCATCCGGCGCAAGTTGAGCGAGGTGAAGGACCCGCTTACCGAGTTGGGATTGCAGGCCGAAGGCAAGCGCATCCGCGTCCAGCACGGGAATCTACGCATGGATGGCGAGTCAGGCCAACTGCTGCTCGACTTCGCCGAGGAGCAGGTGCGGCGGCTGGTGAGCTTTCCGCCCGAGCCAAGAGAGAAGCAGCGCGATGAAGCGGCGCAGCGCAAGCGGCGCGAGGCCGAGCACTGGTTTCAGCGGGGTCTTGAGTTGGAGCAAACGGGTCAACCGCTGGAACAGGCGATGGACGCTTACAAGGTCGCCATCGCGCTCGACGGAGAGTTGACCGCGGCGATGGTGAACCTGGGCACGCTCTACTTCACCACGCGGCAACTGGACCGCGCCGAGAAGCACTACCGGCGGGCGCTCGAAGTGAACCCGCGCTATGCGCTGGCGCTGTTCAACCTGGGGAATCTGTTCGACGAGCGCGGCGACCGGACGCAGGCCCAGAGCTATTACTTGCAGGCCATCAAGCAGGACCCGAACTACTCTGACGCGCACTACAACCTGGCGCTGCTCTACCAGGCGATCGGGCAGAATATGAAGGCCGTGCGGCACTGGCGGACGTATCTGCAGTTGGACCCTTCCACGCAATGGGCCGACATCGCGCGCCGCGAGTTGCAGCGCCTGTATTCGCAGGCCGTCGTGCGGGGGGCGCGGGAATAGGCGGGGTAATTCCGGCGGTCGCAAACCGAAGAGCGCCTACCGGTTGCGCTGGTGGCCGAAGCGCTCCATGCGTTTGTTCAACAGGTCATTCGCGAAGCTCCGAACCAGCATGGCCTCCAATTCACCGATCATTCCATCCGCCACCTCGTAGGCGCTAAAATAGGCGGCAATTTCGTGCAAGGGAACAACCTGGTCCGTGATTTGGCGCGCCTTTTCGTTGCTGGACTGATACATCTGGTTCCGCTTCGGATGGCGGACCCGCTTGATCTTCTGAACGGCACGGCGATCGCGGTTGAACGCGCCGTTCATTTCACGCCACAGCGTCTGTTTACGCGCCTTGCCCGTGTAGATGGCCTGACCGCGGCTGTCAAAGAAGATGTAGACGCCACAGTGCTCATCCAGCTCCTTGCGCAACCCGTGGAAGTAGTCATGACTCCCACCGTTGGAAGTCTTGGTACTGAAGAGTTCGAAGCGGGCCCCTTGGCGTGAATCCGTCCGCTGAATGGGGAAGAATTCGACAAGCGGGCGGATGGCGCTCACCTGCAGGTTCGAAGCTCCGGCCCGATTTGCCTTGTACACCAACTCGCCCAGTTGCCGCTCGGTAATTCTCGCGCGGTTCTTCCAGATCTGGAGGCCGGGCACGGTCATGCCGATTTTCGCGGCAAGCTCCGAATCCGTTTGCGCGCGGAACTTCTTCTTCAGCGCTCGAACCACATCACTGCCTGTCATCGTGGAGGTTGCTCGCATTCGCGGCTATCGGCGGGCCAGAGCCACCACTTTAGGACGGCCGGGATCGGGAGGCGGGCACGCTCGGAACCGGAGTAGTGACCACAACCGCGCGCCGCTTTCGGATCGTCGCTCACCTACTCCCGCTCGACGCCTTCGCGCTCCTGGGCGCGGGTCCAGAGGCCGATGGCTTCTTCGGCGGCCGATTTGACGCGTTCGACGTCTTTGCGGGAGTCGATCGCGTCGGGCATGGCCATGAGGGCGAGTTCGGCGTAACCGATCACCTCGGTAAGGCGGTCTTCAAGGGCCTCCATGGTGCCTCCGAACAGGGGCATCGTGACAGGCGCGGCCATGCGCGGGGCGATGAGATCGCCGTCGTCGAAGGAGAGGTCGGGGGTGTAGGCGCCGGCAGACGCGGCGGCGGCCATGGCGACAACAACCGGCTCGGCCGCGGCAACAACGTTGCGCACCTGGCCGTTGGCGTCCAGAAGCACCTCGCGCTGCCAGCGCAGAAGCAGTTCGGGCTGCAGCCGCGGGCGCCAGGTTTCCTCCACCTGTTGCCGCCCCTTTTCGTGCTTCAGATCTTCCCAGCGGTCGCTGGCGTGGCGGCGGTCGGCCTCATTCAGGAAGAGGTCCCAATAGGGGCTGCCCAGCAGTTCACCGGCGCTGTATTCCAGCAGCTCTTCGGCGGCGCGATTGAATCGGATGATATGGCCGTCGCGGTTGAGGACCATCAGCGGCGTGGGGGCGGCGCGCAGCAGGTCGCCGAAGTAGTCGCGCTCTTCGCGGAGGGCCTGAAGGTCAACCAGCTTGGGACCGGTGACCCGTTCGGCCGCTTCGACAAGTTGTTCCCGAAGCAGCAACAGTGTGCGCGCGCCGGCGCGTACCACCTGGAACGTCGCCTCGAAGGTGGACCCGTTGCGGCGGCGGGCGGTCTGGCTGAGTTTGCCCCCGCTGTTGGTGAGCGAAAAGTGGCCGCCTTTGCTGCCGCTGTCGGGGAACATAGCGGTGGCCGAGACGCCTTCCAACTCGCGCGGCTTGTAGCCCAGCATGCGTTCGGCGGCGGAGTTGGCCCAACGCACGCGGAGCCCTTCATCGAAGGCCAGCACGGCTTCCGGAAAGCGCTGGAACGCCTCTTCCATCCAGGGCGCGGCGGTAATGACCGGGGGCGCGGCGGATTCGGCGGCCATCTCGCGCCACTCCTCATAGCCGAGGTAGGCGAGCGGAAAGAGCATCACGGCGAGGGCGACCAGAAGAATGATGATCAACTGGCGGCGTTGGGCTTCAAACGCCTCATAGGGCGGGTTCTGGATGCGGGCCACGCGCTGGCTGATCTCGCCCAGGACGACGGCTCCGGCGACGCGCATTTCCAGCTCCGCCGCTTCCCGTTCACGTTCCTTACCGCCTTTGCGGGCCAGGTCGACCGACTTCGAAAGCGTGGCAATCCATTGCTCGGTTCCTTCGTTCTCCTTCTTCAGGTCCGAGATCGAGGCTTCAAAGACGCCGCGCAGTTTAAGGATGCGTTCCTCGCGCGCTTCGGGGCCCTCGCGAAACTCGGCATGGCGTACCTGGTCTTCCATGTTTTCGCGCAGCATCTGCTCGACGTTCTGCAGGGTGATCAGCGTTCCCGCCCGGCCTTGCTCGCCATAAGGCGCGCGAAGCTGAAAGAGCAGGAGGTAGAGCGCCCAAATGGGGAAGCAGACGCAGAGGAAAAGCGCGGCCCTTCGCAGCAGGCGAAGCATCGGCGAGCTCGGGCTGGAAGCAGGGTAGGACATCTCTCCTCTTTGCATCTTCAGGCCGGGGGGGCCGGGGCCGCATGAGCCGGCAGTACCGATTCCGGTCCTACCGGTACTATTCCTGCTTCGTCTTTTCTGCCCCTTCGATTCGTCATAATAAAGTGGTCATCCCGCAAACAGCACCTCAAATCACCAGCCGCGCGGCGCGCGCGCTTCGCGATGCCTTTCTTTCCGGGCGTCCGCTAGTCTACATCCGCACGCCGGAGGAGGAGAGGGTGGGCCGCATCCTGGCCGAAGTCGGCGCGGGAATCGGCGAGGCACCGCTGCCCGTCTGGACGTGGAGCATGACGGGCGGACTGCGGCGGAGCGACAGGCAGGTGCAGGCCGGGACGGAGACGCCTGCGGCGGTGCTCGAATACATTGCCGCGCACGCCGAAGCGGGAATCTTTCAACTGAAGGATTTCCACGAGCCGATGCGCGATTCGGCGGCGATCCGGCGGCGGCTGCGCGACCTGTATGAGATCTGCCGCGACCGCAACAAGTTTCTGGTGATCAGCTCGCCCGTGCGGGCGGTGCCGGTCGAGGTCGAGCGTTCCGTGTTGTACATGGACCTCCGTCCGCCGGATTTGAGCGAACTGGTTTCGTTCCTGCGCGACGAGACGGCGGCACTGCCCGAGGCGCGCCGGCCGGGTGAAGAACTGCTGCGCACCCTGGCGCCGGCACTGCAGGGGCTGACCCTCGACGAGGCGCGCTATGCGCTGCGGCGGGCGCTGGCGGCGGGAACGTTGAGCGCTGAGTCGCTTCCGGTGCTGCTCGAAGAGAAGCGCATGCTCGTGAATCGCGGGGGTGTGCTGGAATTCATCTCGACGCCGACGACAATGGACATCATCGGCGGGCTGGAGAACCTGAAGAAGTGGCTGCTCGAGCGGCGGAAGCTCTTCGACATGCGCGAGTCGCTTAGCCAGGAAATCGTGCCCAAGGGTCTGATCGTGATGGGCATTCCCGGTTGCGGCAAGAGCCTTTGCGTGACGGCGATCTGGTCGCACTTCCAA
>CAYUZM010000436.1:0-5522 GCA_964449665.1 uncultured Solibacteraceae bacterium | reverse complement strand
TTTCCACATGGCGCCGGTGTCACAACCGGAACCGGCGCCGCTTCCCACCTTAACCGCCGCCTCGGTATTTCCTCTCACTTCCCGCATCCGTATCGGGTTTACTTTTGGCTGATCTCAGGTTGCCGCCTGACTGCAATGGCCTCGTGAACGGTTTATTGTGCATTTGTGCAGGAAAAATCTTCACAATTGTGTAAATATTTTCCGCACTCTATATTTGCTTACATTTTTTGCCGATGGAGAGGTGAATCCGCATGACGCGAAATGCCACGAAACGACGAGGCTTCACGCTCCTCACCACCGCCATCTGCATTGTTGTCCTGATGGGCATGCTCGGCCTTGTCATTGATCTCGGCCGGGCCTACATCGCAAAGAACGAAGCTCAAGGATTTACCGACGCCGCCGCCCTGGCCGCCGCCAAGGAACTCGACAACACACTCACCGGCATCACCGCCGCCAAGAACGCTGTCGCAGGTAGCAGCAACAAGTGGTATTTCAATACGAAATCTTTTAGCGGCGTTACCACCGAGTTCAGCATCAACAAGACAACCTGGGTCACCAACCCGGGCACGGGCACGTGGTATCGATACGTGCGGGTCACCGCGCCATCGAATTCCATCAGCACCTACTTCATGACCGCGCTTGGGGCACCCAAGACGATGACGATCGCCGCGCGTTCGGTGGCCGGAATCGAGCTGCCGACGACGTTTCCGCAGGGTGTGTTTCCCTTCGCGCCATTTGCGCACAGCGGCACCGGCCCGGACTTCGGCTACACAAAGGGGGATGAACTGACCCTCCTTTGGCCCTCAAGCACGCAAGGCAACGGTACGGCGCAGAAGATGCAGAACCTTTGTCAGTCCGACCGCACGCCGGAGCGATTGGCCTTGGTGCAGGCGGGCACGACCGCCGACCGTGGGTACATCCAGGAAACCAGCGCTTCCGCGCTGGCCGCCGCGATCGAAGACGACAAGATGAACTATACGGTCACGCTGGGCCAACCGGTCAACCTGAGCGGCGGCGTGAAGACGACGGACGTCTACCAAAGCTTGAACGAACGCGTCGACCAGGACACCGATCCCAGCACAACCAACTACGACACCTACATCGCCAACCACGACTCCTCGCCCACGCGGCGGGTGGTGATCGTTCCGATCATTACCAGCCACGCCGATCCGACCGTGCTGGGCTTTGTGAAGGTATTCCTGCCGCCGAACCAGCCGCACAATCCGAACAAGTCCAAGTGCGCTACCTACATTGGTCCCGCCGACTTGCCCACCGGCGACGGCGCCACTGGCGCAAACCTGCTGAGGATACTCGAATGAACACCTCCCCGACCCGGCACCGTTGCCGCCGCCGGCGCGGCAACGCGATGATCGAATTCGCGCTCGCCACCAGTCTGCTGATTCCGGCTTTCAGCGGGGTGTTCCAGTTCGGCTATACGCTCTACCAATACAATCTGCTGTCGTCTGCGGTCACTAATGGCGCGCGGTATGCGTCCAACCGCACCTACCGCGCCTTGAGCGGCGGAGCGGACCTGACCAAGGTAAAGCTGGCGACGCAAAACGTCGTTGTCTACGGTTCACCAGCGGGAGGGTCCATTCCGCAGGCGCGCGGCCTGACAACAAGCAATGTGAACGTGACCTTTACGACAAGTTCGACAGGTGTTCCGCTCACGGTAAAAGTCGCCATCACCAACTTCACCGTGAACGGCATTTTTAAGAGCTACACCTTTAACAACAGCCCCGTGATTACCTTCCCGTATACGGGACGCTATGCGCCCGAGGAGGCGGAGAACTGACATGCGCAATCGAAGAATGGCAGGGCGCCGGAGAAGCGGCCAGGCATTGGTGGAATCGGCACTCATTCTGCTGCTGTTCATCACCACCATCGTCGGCATTCTCGACGTGTCGCAGCTATTGTTCATCCATCAATCGCTGGTGGAACGAACGCGCGGCGCGCTGCGCTGGGGCATTGTGCAGCCGTGGGACGGGACGGGCGAAAAGATCCAGAACATGGTGCTTTACCGCGCCTCCACGGCGCCGTCAGGCATCGAACCGCCCGGGTTCCTTGGCCTCAAGCGCGTCAACGTCCAGGTGACGCGCACGGCGGGAACGGCTGATAACCCAAACGACGAACGCCTGCAGGTGGCCATCGTCAATTACGATTTCAAGTTTTTCACGCCGTTCATCGCCAAGACATTCAACAACAACGCCGCGGTTGTCGAATCCGCGCCGCTGCTGTACCGCAACTAAGGGCAGCTGTCCAGCAAATAAGTGCAGCTGTGCGGCAACTGAGCGCTCCTGTGCGACAACCCAGAGTTCCTTTACCGCAACCATGCGGCCGTGTGCCGCAACTTATGACTGTGTGCGGCGGCGCCAACCGTTCAACTCCGTGGCCAGGCGCTCGCGGATGGTGAGGTACTGCGGGTTGTCGTACTGATTCGCGTGCTCGCGGGCGTCCTGCGTGAGATCGAAGAGTTCGTTGGGACCTTCGCCGCCATTGCGCAGGACGAGTTTGAAACGCCCGTCCCGGGCCATTTCGGTATTGCGGAAGTGGCCGAAGACCGTGGTGGGCCAGCGGTTCTTGGCGTCAAGGGGCTTGTTCTGCGCAATGGGCCAATAGCTGCGGCCGCAGAGGTTCCGGTTGGCGGGCGCGGAAACTCCGGCCACATCGCAGATCGTGGGCAGGAAGTCGTAGGAACTGATCAGCTCAGGGCGAGTGGACTCGACGGGCAGTTTTCCGCGCCAGTGCCAGATCATGGGCACGCGCACGGACTCCTCGTACATGTTGATCGGGTCCGAGGCGAGCCCCTTTGACCAGAGGCCGTGGCGGCCGAGCAGATAGCCGTTGTCGCCGGCGAGGATGACGAGCGTGTTTTCGCGAACTCCGCGCGTGTCGAGCGCCTTCAGCAGGCGCGGCAGCTGGTCGTCGAGCGCTGTGACGCTGGCCGCGCACTTCCGGATGTTGCCCACCACGTCGTCCATCATATTTTTCTCGCGCAGCGCATTGGCGGCCTTGGGAAGCCAACCGATGGAGTCGAACTTCGTTCCGGCATACATGTCGTAGTAGCGCTGCGGGTGGCCGCTGTAAGGCGTGTGCGGATTCAGGTAGCCAAGCGTGAGGAAAAACGGCTGCGCTTTGTCGCCCTGGTTGATGAACTCTTCGGCGTAGCCGGTGTTGATCTCGGTCAGGAAGCCTTGGCGCGGCGTTTCCTTGCCGTTCACGAAGTAGGTGGGATCAGCATAGGTGCGGCCTGGCACCGTGGCCGTCCAATCGAAACCATGGCCGGGCTGCTCGTCGTTGCCCATGTGCCACTTGCCGATGTAGCCGGTGCGGTAGCCGCCCTGCTTGAGAAGATCGCTCAGGAAAACCTCGTTGGCAAACGGCGCGGGCACGTCCTTCTGCCCTTGCGGCGGCTTCTCGATGGGATTGGCGGTCAGAAAGTCGTGGATGCCGTGCTGGCGCGGAGTGCGGCCGGTAAACCATGTGGCGCGGGAAGGCGAGCAGATGGGCGTGCAGACGAAGCTATTCTGGAAGCGCAGGCCGCTGCGGGCCAGCAGGTCGATGTTCGGCGTGCGGATCTCTTTGTTGCCGTAGCAGCCGAGCATCCAGTCGGCCAGATCGTCGGCCAGAATCATGACGATGTTGGGGCGTTGCGGCGCGGCCCCTTTCCGCTGCGCCATGGCGGGAAGCGCGGTCGATGCCGCCATCGATTGAAAGAACGAACGTCTCGTGAGCATGGAAAGATTCAGACTAGCAAATGACGGCGAGGCCCTTATTTCGGTTCCTTCTTTTTGCCTTTGAGGATATCGATGAGGCCGCCGACGCCTTCATTCAAAGCGCCCGGCTTGGTGAGCCCAGGAATGACCTGCTGGAGCTTCAGTTTGGCCATGGCGGCGGCGTCGGGGGCCACGCGCGGCGCCGAAAATGTTCCGCTGACGAGCGCGGGTATCACCAGTTCGCCGCGCTGATTCAGCACGGCGGCCGTCAGATATCCGCCCACGCGGCTGCCCCCGACCTGTTCCGTGTAAGCCTTGCCGAGCGTGGTGACCATTTTCAGGTTGAGCGTCTCGTTCACCAGGTTCATCGATCCGCTGACCTGCACCGAGCCGCTATCGAGATTGAGCAGCAGGTTGTCGGTCGTGGCCACGCCGTCGCGCAGATTCACGTCGCCCGTAAGGGCGAGAAACGGCGTGACCTGCGATTGCGAAGGCGCGGCACGCGTAACGAACTGCGCAATCTTGTTCACCTCGTTCAGCACGCTCATCGCGAGCAGCTTGCCGTCGTTGATCTTGAGGCTCATCGTTCCATTGAGCGAACGGGCGATGTCGTCCTTCCCCGCCCCGGTGGCGAATCGCAGTTGCGCGTTGCTGAACAACGCGCCGGTGAGCACTTTGCGCAGGGGCGTCGCGGCGGCGATGAGACGTTCCGAGTCGACACGCTCCATCCGCGACTGGACTTCGAAACGTGGCGGCGTGGCGTTGGTGTCGGCGATGATCGTGCCCAGGAACTGGCCGTCGTAGAGCGTGGCGCGGACGGGATCGAGCGTCGCCACGCCCTTCGCCGTTGCCATGGTCGCCGAAACATTCATGAGCGGGAACGGTTCGGAAACCAGCTTGCCGATGGTCACCTCGCCGCGCCCGGTTTCGCCGTTGAACTTGATGGCGGTCCGCTCAAGATGGAGCGGCTGGGCGGAAGGCGACGTCTTCACGTCGGCCGCCTCGCTATTGATCACGCCGGAGACCTGCATGGGGGCGTTCTTGCCGAGCGCGCCATGGAGCCGCACGCGGAAGCTGGCATCGCCCGTTGCCGTCATGCCCTGGGCCGCGCTAACGCCGTAGGCCTGCGCCATGCGCAGCAGGTCCGCCAGGTTGGAGCGATCGGCCCACACGGTGGCTTCCAGGCGCGGCGCGTTTCCCGAATAGTCCGCGAGCGAGAAAAACCCATTCAGCTTGGTCGCCCCAGAGGCGATCTCCAACGGTTGCGAGCGAATGACGGCGGGCGTGAAATCCAACTGAAGCTTGGGGGCGCGCACAGGCTCCTGCAGGCTGCCGCCACTCACGACGAGGTTGGTCAGTTCCGCTTTGCCGCTGAGTTCCGGGGCGCTGGTCGTGCCTTGCGCCTTCACCGTGCCCGCGAGCGATCCCTTCACCTGCATGCCCGGCGAAAAAGCGAGCCCTACTTTCGCGGCCGCGGCGGCGAGCTCCGTGATTTCGGCGTTCGGAATCGCCACCTCCATGGCGAGCACCGTTTCCACGCCTTGCGCCGTCAGAGTGCCCTTGGTGAGCATCTGCACCTTGCCCATGCGCAGTTGAAAGTCGACGGTCTTCACCGCGCCTTGCTGGGTGAGAGTACCATCGCCGCTCAATTCGCCATCGAGCGCGCTGAACTTAACCGGCACGGGACGCCCGGCGGCCGGCGCACCCATGGTGAGATGGATGCCCGAATAGACGGTGCGCACCCGGGAGGGCGTAGTAACGGCCAACTGCGCCGAGCTTGCCTCAATCGTTCCCAGGTTCAAAGTG
>CAYUZM010000435.1:0-5549 GCA_964449665.1 uncultured Solibacteraceae bacterium | reverse complement strand
GCCCGTGGTGGCAAGCCTGCGCAAGGCGACGAACCTGAAGTTGGACGTGCACCTGATGATCGAGGAGCCGGACCGGTACATTGAAGCCTTTGCGGAGGCGGGGGCCGATTCGATTTCGGTTCATCAGGAGGCGTGCCGGCATCTGGACCGGACGATCCGGCTGATTCAGGAGACCGGGCGTTTGGCAGGCGTCGTGCTGAATCCAGCAACACCGATCTCGACGTTGGAAGATGTGCTGCCCATTGTGGACTATGTGTTGCTGATGAGCGTGAACCCGGGGTTTGGCGGACAGCGGTTCATTGGCCGCGTGCTCGACAAGGTGCGCGCGCTCGACTTGAAGCGGCGCAGCATGGGCTTGGGATTTCCGATTCAGATTGACGGCGGCATCAGCGCGCGCAATATTGGCGAGTGCGTTCGGGCCGGCGTGGAATGGTTTGTCGTGGGATCGAGCGTATTTGGCGCCGCGAACCCCGCGGCGGCGATTGAAGAGATGCAGAACGAAGCCAGGGAAGCGACGGCCGTTCGCACGTAAATTCAGGTATGAAGCAACCAGGAGTAGTGCTGATGATTCGTCTTCGCAAGCTGGCCTTGATGGCCCTGACGGCGGCGCTGGTGGCCGCATTGTTGACCGGATGCGGTTTCCGCCGCAAGAAGTACGAGAACCCGATCGGCAAGGACACGCAGCAGCCGGACAAGGTTCTCTTCGACAAGGCTATCGCCGATATCGAAAAGGGACGTTACGAGGTGGCGCGGCTCACGCTGAACACCTTGATGAACACCTACGATACGAGCGAGTACATGGCGAAGTCGAAGCTGGCCATTGCCGATAGCTGGATGCGCGAGGGCGGATCGCATTCGCTGGCGCAGGCCGAGGCTGAGTACAAGGACTTCATTCTCTTCTATCCGACGATGGAAGAATCGGCCGAGGCGCAGGAAAAGGTCTGCATGATCCACTACAAGCAGATGGAGAAGCCGGACCGCGACCAGACGCACGCCGTTCGCGCCGAGGACGAGTGCCGCAACCTGCTGCTGCAGTTCCCCAATTCGAAGTTCGCGCCGCGCGTGGCGCAGACGCTGCGGAACATTCAGGAAGTGATTGCCGAGGGCGAGTTCCGCGTGGGATCGTTCTATCACAAGAAGGGCAGCTTCCCGTCAGCGGCCAACCGGCTGGAGAACATGGTGACGCACTATCCGCTGTATTCGAACGCCGACGAGGGGTTGTGGCTGAGCGGCGAATCGTACTCGAAGCTGGGGCCGAGATTAAAGGAACAGACGGTGGCGACGTATCAGAAACTGGTGAAGGAGTATCCGCTGAGCGAGCGCGCCGAGCTGGCGAAGGCGGAGTTGAAGAAGCTGGAAGCGGAAGTTCCGGAGCCCGATCCCGTGGCGCTGGCGCGCATGCAGTATGAGCAGGAGAATGCCACTCAGAAGGGTATGGTTTCCAACTTCTGGAGTGTGTTCAGCAAGAGCCCGGACACGCACCTGGCGGCCAAGAGCGGCAACCCGGCGACGACGGGATTGCGCCCGAGTATTCCGGTGAGCGTGCCGACGCCCGAGCAGATTGCCGCCGCGGCGGCGAGCGCGGCACAGCCCACGACGACGGACGTGGGCGTGACGACCGTGGGTCCGAACAGCGCGCTCGACACCAAGGACGACGCCCGCCTGAAGAACCAGCAACAGAAGAAGGAAGGAAAAAAGAAGTAGACCTCCGCATGTTGGGACGTGTCCTTCTGGCCGACGATTCGCCGCATGCGCAGCGCATGGGCGAGCGTATTTTGCGCGAGGAGGGCTTCGAGCTGCTGACGGCCACCGATGGCGAGGAAGCCTTCGATCAGTTGTCGTCGGGCATGCCCGACGTGATTCTCGCCGATGCTTATTTGCCGGGAACCTCTGGATTTGAGCTGTGCCGCGCCGTGAAAGGCGACGATGCGTTGCGGCACACGCGCGTGGTGCTGACCGCCGGAATGCTGGAACCGTTCGACGAAGAAGAAGCCCGTCGCGCGGGATGCGACGGCGTTCTGAAGAAGCCGTTTGAAGCCAGCGCCGTGGTGGACATGATCAAGCCTTTGGTGGAAGCGGCGCGATATTCACGGGGCCTGTTTGGCGCCGATGTCGAAGACGCGCCCCCGCCGCTGCTGCCGGCCGAAGAAAAAATCGTCCGCGTGGTGGACCCGGCGCACATGAAACCAGACCCCGAACGTGTGCGCGCCGCCATCACGCTTGCCCTGGACGCCGCGCTTCCAGCTATGATCGAAGAGATCACCGAGCGCGTGCTGGTGGCGTTGGGCCACTGACCGCGCTCCCATTCACCCATATGCCTGACAACAGGTTTGACATTGTGTCTGAAGTTTCCATGCCTGAAGTGCTGAACGCCGTGCAGCAGGCCCTGAAGGAAATTCACCAGCGCTACGACCTGAAAGACTCCAAGAGCAACATCGAGTTGAACGAGAAAGACAACAAGATGGTGCTCACCAGCGCGGATGAGTTCAAGCTCAACGCCGTGAACGAGGTGCTGCAGGGCAAGCTTGTGAAGCGCAAGGTGCCGATCAAGGCGCTCACCTACGGCAAGCTGGAAACAGCGTCCGGAAGCACGGTGCGGCAGGAGATCACGCTGCAGCAGGGGATTCCGATCGAGAAGTCGCGCGAGATCGTGAAGTTCATCAAGGATACGAAGAAGAAAGTGCAGGCGGCCATCAACGGCGACCTGGTGCGGGTGTCGAGCAAGGACCGCGACACGCTGCAGGAGGTGATCGCCGCATTGCGCGGGCACGACTTCGGTATCGATACGCAGTTCACCAACTACCGCAGCAGCTAACGCTTCGGGCGCTGAAATTTCCGGAACTTCCCTGCCCCCGGCTGCGTTTGCTCTGGCTGAGAGGGTACAGAACATGTACTGCACACAATGCGGCAAGGAAACCAGAGATTCGGACCGGTTCTGCGGCCAGTGCGGCGCGGCGACAGGCGTGGAAGGCGGGGCGCCTCGGGCGGCCTATGCCGCGGCGCCGCAAGGGCCTCCTAAACGGCTGGTGCTTTCGCGCTCGGACAAGAAGGTGGGCGGGGTTTGCGCGGGATTCGCCGAGTATCTGGGCTGGGATGTGACAATTGTCCGGTTGCTTTATCTTTGCGGCGTAGTTTATAGCTGCGGGTTGGCGCTGCTGGCCTACCTGATTGCCTGGATCGTCATTCCGGCCGAACCGCCTCCGATGCAACCTGTGTACGCGGGCGGAGTTCCGGCCACTCGTCCGGCCTAAGCGGCGAAGCGATAGTTTTGGGCGGCGGGGCTTTGCACCAGCGTCGCCACGTCTTGCCCAGCCGCGGACTGAAGCGTGTAGCTGACGCCGGCGCGCATCTCATGCGGTTCGCATTGGAGCAACCGCGCCCATTCCTGGCCATTCTCGCCGGTGAGGACCAGCATGGCGCCGCTCGTGGAACCATGGCCGCGGCCGTGGAGCGCCTGCGCGGTGCCGTTCGCGTAGAAGGTCCAATGGAGCATGCGGACCACGCCGAACTGTTCGGAGGTCTCCACGCAGAGGGTGCCGCTGCATCCGCTTTGGACTTGTTTCATGACCTCGAACCGGTAGTTTGCCATTCCCAGAACCTCTCTCCTGTCCCTATACGCGACTTTGGACGGGAAAGGGGATCACGGGGTTTCGGGGTGGGAAGTCTGAAAATACGTTCACGCGATCAGCCGTGGACGTGCTTGCGGGCTTCTTCGGATTCGTAGTCGCACTTCTGGCCGCTGCGCGCCTCAAAGACGGTGATGATGGACTTGGGGCGGCCTTTGGGGAGTTCGAGCACGACGCCCTGCGGTTCGTTTTTTTCGTCCTTGTAGCCGAGGGTGAGGAAGTGTTTGCGTTTCTTGGAGAAGAGTGCCCAGACGGTGATGACAATGGCGACGCCGACGCGGCGGCCGGCCTTTTGGCCGTACTCGATCGATGTAACGCGCTTATAGGCGATCTTGAAACTGCCTTTGGGCGACATGAAAAGCGCCTCTTTGGTGTCGCTGGTGTCGAGGTAGCCTTCGGTGGCTTCGGGAACTTCGGTGACGGTACCGCCGACGTACATCACCTGGTCGCCGCGCACGGCAGCGGCCAGCGAGGCAGGCAATAGGAACAGACAATGGCGGCGGAGCATGTTACTTTGCCTCCTTCTCGTAATGCTTGCGGGCGTCTTCGGATTCGAATTCGACCTTCTTGCCGGAGCGCGCTTCGAGCGTGGTGATGATGGAGTGGGTGTTGCTCTTGGAAAGCTCGAAGACAGCGCCTTGTTTGGCGCCCTTCTCGTCAGTGAAGCCGATGCTGAGAAAGTGTTTGCGCTTCTTCGAGAGCAGCGCGATGGGGCTGATGGCGATGGCCATGCCAATGCGGCGGCCGGACTTCTGGCCATACTCAAGCGACGTGATCCCCTTATAAAGGATGGTGAACCTGCCCTTGTCGCAGTTGAATTCGGCGCCGGTGGGGGCATCCATGGCGAACTTGCCTTCGGTCTTGTCGGGGATTTCCTGCATGGAGCCGCCGACGTACATGACCTCGTCACCACGCACGGCGGCGGTGAGAGAAAACGCGAACGCCGCCGGGGCGAACAGAATTGCCCGGCGGCTGCGGAATGAAGATTGCATGGCTCGGCTTAGTGTATCTAAACCGGCTGGAGCGTGTTCAGCTCGACTTCTTTCGTTGCTTCGTAGGCTTCGATGGCAGAGTCCTGCTGCAGGATGTAGCCGAGTTCATCGACGCCTTCGAGCAGGCAGTGCTTGGAGAAGCCGTCGACGGGGAATTCGACCTTCGTACCGTCGGAGAGCGAGAGAGTTTGCGAGGCGAGGTCGATGGTGACCTGGGTTTGCGGGTCCTTGGCCACCAGATCAAAGAGCTTCGCGTGCACGTCGCGCGAAACGACCACAGGGACGAGCCCGTTTTTGAGGGCGTTGCTCTTGAAGATGTCGGCAAACGAGGTGGAGATGACGGCGCGGAAGCCCCATTGGGTGAGGGCCCAGGGGGCGTGCTCACGCGAACTGCCGCAGCCGAAGTTGTCACCGGCGAGCAGGATTTGCACGCCCTGCCAAAGCGGAGCGTTGAGGATGAAATCGGCCTTGGGCGCGCCGGCGGCATCATAGCGCCAGTCATTGAAGAGCTGTTTGTCGAGGCCTTCCTTGGAGATGGTCTTCAGGAAGCGGGCCGGGATGATCTGGTCGGTATCGATGTTGTCGATCGGCATCGGCATCATGCGGCTGGTGAGGGTGGTGAACTTTGCCATTGGTGTGTGCTCCCTGAAGTTAGCTTTGCAGCGTGCGGATATCGGTGACGACGCCGGTGATGGCGCTGGCGGCGGCGGTGAGCGGCGAGGCGAGGAAGGTGCGGCCCCCCTTGCCCTGGCGTCCTTCGAAGTTGCGGTTCGAGGTGGACGCGCTGTATTCGCCGGGCTGGAGCATATCGCCGTTCATGGCGATGCACATGGAACAGCCGGCTTCGCGCCAATCGGCTCCGGATTCGCGGAAGACCTTGTCGAGACCTTCAGCTTCAGCCGTGCGCTTGATTTCCCAGGAGCCCGGTACC
>CAYUZM010000434.1:0-5568 GCA_964449665.1 uncultured Solibacteraceae bacterium | reverse complement strand
GGCCCAAGGGTTTGGGGGTGGGTAAGGGGGCGGGGGAGGTGGAGGTTGGAAAGGTGCTTGGAACCTTTGGATTTGGTTTGGGGCTGGGCGGCGGGGGGGTCGGCGGTTTCGCCGGATTGCGAAATGACGACGGTGAGCGTATCGGGCGTGACGATGGGGTCACGGTAACGGAACTCGCTGCCGTAATCGACTTCGACGGGTATGCGGGCGAGGCGCTCGATCATGAATTTGCCTGCTAGGGCGGCGTGCCAGGAGGTGCCGCAGGCGACGATTTTGACTTGCGAGAAACGAGCGAACTCGTCGTGGGTGAGGTTGACCTCGTCGAGGAAGATTTTACCGGTGTCCTGGGAGACGCGGCCGAGCATGGTGTCGCGGATGGCGCGGGGCTGCTCAAAGATCTCCTTGAGCATGAAGTGCTTGTAGCCGCCCTTCTCGGCCATGATGGGGTCCCACATGATGTGCGAGACCTGGCGTTTGAGCACCTTGCCATCGAGGTCCATTAACTGGACGCCTTCGGGGGTGATGACGGCGACGTCGCCATCGTCGAGGAAGATCATGTCGCGGGTGTGGGAGAGGATGGCCGGAACGTCGGAGGCGAGGAAGTATTCGTTATCGCCGAGGCCGACGACGACGGGAGGCCCACTGCGCGCACCGACGATTTTGCCGGGTTCGTTGCGCGACATGATGCCGAGGGCGAACACGCCCGTGATGCGTTTGAGCGCTTTGCGGACGGCGTCTTCGAGGCAGCCTTCGTAGTAAGTCTCGATGAGGTGGGCGATGATTTCGGTGTCGGTTTCGGACTTGACCTTTGGGCCGGAGTCCTGCATCCCGTGGTTGAGCACGTGGTAGGTTTGGGCGGTGCCGTGGGGCCCCACGGCGATGTCGCCTTTGGAGTCGACGGGCGGGTGGGCGTTTTCTTCGGTGGGGCGGCCGTGCGTGGCCCAGCGGGTGTGGCCGACGCCGAAGACACCTTCGACGGGCTGATCGCGGATGTTCTCTTCAAGGTTGCGAAGTTTGCCCGAGGCGCGGCGGACGACCAGTTTCTTTTGCTCGTCGACGACGGCCAAGCCGGCCGAGTCATAGCCGCGATATTCGAGGCGCCGCAGTCCGTCGAGGATGATGGGCACAGCCTGACGGTTTCCGATGTATCCAACGATTCCACACATATCTTTAGAGAATCGACCTTTCCGAGGGTTTTATTTAGCGCCTAGTCTAAGATTTCCACCCGGTATTCTTCGATGACCGGGTTGGCCAGAACCTCATGGGCAATGGTTTCCATTTCCTGTTCGGCGTCGGGGCGGGATTTTCCGGGGGCGAGGGCGATTTCAAATACTTTCCCCTGGCGGACATCGACGATGTGAGGGTGCCCGTGGCCGCGGAGGGACTGGGCGATGGCCTGGCCTTGGGGATCGAGGACGGAGGGCTTGGGATAAACGGTGACGCGGGCTTTCATGGGATCTCTTTCATTCTAGCCGTGCGGGGTGGGGGGCGGTGAGCAGTGAAAGATAATTCGTCACTTTGGAGCGGGGGAGAGAATCGTTACAATTGAAAGCTTATGCTGATCCGTGCCTCATTCCTCTCCCTTGTCCTGATACTTTTGCATGGTTGCGCGCCTGCCCCGAAGGTGGCTGAAGAGAAAGCCGCGCCGCCGGCGAAACCGATTGGCGAGGTGGTGGAGATCAAAGCGCCGCTGGGGTTGCCTCCGGTGCCGGTTCCGGCCGATAATCCGCCGACGGCGGAGACGATTGCGCTGGGACGGAAGCTCTACTATGACGCTCGGCTTTCGGTGGACAACACGGTTTCGTGCGCCAGTTGCCATCATCCGCTGTTGGGCTTTGGCGACGGCAAACCGGTGAGCGACGGCGTGAAGGGCGGCAAGGGCAACCGGAACGCTCCTGTGGTGATGAATTCGGCGTACTTCACGCTGCAATTCTGGGACGGTCGGGCGCCGAGTTTGGAGAAGCAGGCCGAAGGGCCGGTTGCGAATCCGATTGAGATGGGCATGTCGCATGAGGGCGTGGTGGAGCGGCTCACCGGCGATGCAGCTTACAAAGCGGAGTTTGAGAAGGCATTTGGGCCGGGGCCGGTGACCTACGAAAAGGTCGCCAAGGCGATTGCGAGCTTTGAGCGAACGGTGATCAGCGCGAACTCACCGTTTGACCGGTATCAATATGGCGGGGATAAGAAAGCCATGAGCGCGGCGGCGATTCGCGGATTGGAGATTTTCAAGAATCCGGCTAAGGGGAACTGCGCCGTGTGCCACACGATTGAAGAGAAGCACGCGTTGTTCATGGATAACAAATTCCACAACCTGGGCGTGGGGATGAACAACAAGGGCGAATTGACCGATTTGGGCCGCTTTGACCAAACGAAGGCCGAGGCCGATAAAGGGGCGTTCAAGACGCCTTCGCTGCGCAACATTGCGCTGAGCGCGCCCTACATGCACGATGGCAGCCACAAGACGCTCAAAGAGGTGGTGGATTTTTACGTCGGCGGCGGGAACTCGAACGAGCACCTGGACAAGGACATCCAGGCGCTGAAGCTGAGCCAGCAGGAGCGGGACGATTTGATCACGTTCATGGAAGCGCTGACGGGCGAGATTCCCCCCAACCTTGGCGATCCGAACGTGAAGAAGGCGGAGGTGCGGCAGTGAAGAGGAACCGGCGCGAGTTTCTGGTGGCGGGCGCGGCGATGACGGCCGGCGCGGGCGCGGTTATGGTCGGTTGCGGGGGCGCGGGCGATGGTGCGAAGGACGGGGCGAAGGCTCCCGCGGAGGCCGCTGTTGCTTACACGAAGGTGGATCCGGCGACGGCGGCCAAGGTGAGCGGGAAGGTGACCTATACGGGTCCGAAGCCGGTGCGCAAGGTGATCGATATGTCGAGCGAGGAGACCGAGTGCAGGCGGTCGCACAAGGGACCGGTGCAGTCGGAGGAGGTGATTGTGAACGCGGACGGCACGCTGGCCAATGCGTTCATTTATGTGAGCGCGGGGTTGGAGGGGAAGAAGTTCGAGCCGCCGAAGACGCCGGTGAAGCTGAACCAGAGTGGCTGCATGTTCACGCCGCATGTGGCGGGTGTGATGGCGGGGCAGCCGCTGACGGTGGCCAACAGCGATCCGGTGACGCATAACGTGCACCCGATGCCGGAGAAGAATCGCGAGTGGAACCAGGGGCAGCCGCCGGGGGCGCCGGAGATTGAGCGGACGTTTGCGTTCGAAGAGATCATGATTCCTGTGAAGTGCAACGTGCATTCCTGGATGCGGAGCTATATAGGCGTGGTGGCGCATCCGTTTTTCGCGGTGACGGGGGAGACGGGAGCGTTTGAGCTGGCCGGTTTGCCGCCGGGCGAGTATACGGTGACGGCGTGGCACGAGAAGTTCGGCAAGCAGGAAGCGAAGGTGACGCTGGCGGCGAGCGGGGCGGGGACGGCGGATTTTGTGTTTAAGGGGTAGGTGGCGCGGCTACTTCTTCAGCATGCCCGGATACTGCTTCTTCGTCTTGTCGACCTTCGGCATGGCGATGGCTTCGACGTAGCGGTTTTTGGGATTGCGGGAGCAGAAGTTTTGGTGGTAGCCCTCGGCTTCATAGAAGGCCTTGAAGGGGGCGACTTCGGTGACGATGGGCTGGTCGTACGCCTTTGACTTGGCGAGGGCGGCGATGTAGGAGTCGGTCGCCTTCTTCTGTTCGTCGCCGATGTAGAAGACGGCGGAGCGGTATTGGGGGCCGCGGTCGGGGCCCTGGCGGTTGAGCTGGGTGGGGTCGTGGGCGACGCTGAAGAAGATTTTGAGGAGCTGGCCGTAGGTGACCTTGGTGGAGTCGTAGGTGATCTCGATCGCTTCGGCGTGGCCGGTGGTGCCGCTGCCAACTTGCTGGTAGGTCGCCGTTTCCTTTTCGCCGCCGGAGTAGCCGGAGACGACGTTGGTGACGCCTTCGATCTGTTCGAAGACGGCCTCGGTGCACCAGAAGCAGCCGCCGGCGAAGATGGCCTTTTGGGGCTTGCCGGGGGTGGGTTTGACGTCGGCGGCGGGGTCGGGGAAGTCGCCCGCGGCGAAGGCGAGAGCGGCGGCAAAGAGGAGGGCGGCGAGGGTTTTCATGGCGACGGTTCCATGATAGTGCAGGCGGGGCGAGTGCGGGGGCGAGTTCGTGCGTGAGTCCAGTAGCGAACGCGGGATGAGTTCGGGGCGCAGGGGGTGGCGGGGCGCGAGGGCGCACTTACTTGACTTGAATGCCGCGCTTGCGTAGACTCTGACGCAGTATTGACAGCGTTTCCGGAGGGGAAGCGCAAGGCCACTTTGTGGCTCTACCCAACTTACCTGATATCCCGGCGCGCCTATGGTGGGCACGGCGCCGCAGCACTCACGGGAGGACACCAATGAAGCAAGAACATATCATTCTGCGCGCGTTCGGGCGGCCGGGCGGGGCGCCGGAGTTTTTGGGCGGTCCCGGCGCGATGCCGGCGGGCGCGGGGGCTGGTTCGCCGAAGCTGGGCGTGGAGATGGAGATGCTCAGCGCGGGCGGCGCGGCGGCGGCGGCGCGTCATAACGACGTTGTGGCGGTTGCGCCGGTAATGCCGATGCGGCTGGTGGAACCGTTGGACGAGGGGTCGGCGGCGCCGACGGCGGCGGGCCCCGATTGGGGCGTGACGGCGGTGGGCGCGGTGAATTCGCCGTTCACGGGGGATGGCGTTGTTGTGGCGGTGCTCGATACGGGGATCGATTCGACGCATCCGGCATTCGCGGGCGTGAACCTGGTGACGAAGAGTTTCACCGGGAGCGCGGACGCGAGCGACGATCATGGGCATGGGACGCATTGCGCGGGAACGATCTTCGGGCGCGATGTGGACGGGGTGCGGATTGGCGTGGCGCGGGGCGTGAAGAAGGCGTTGATCGGGAAGGTGCTGGGACCGGGCGGCGGCGGAAGCGATCAGATTGTGAAAGCGATCCAGTGGGCCGTGGGGGAAGGCGCGAACGTGATGTCGATTTCGCTTGGGATGGACTTCCCGGGATGCCAGAAGCAGTTCATGAACAACGCAGGGATGCCGCAGGAGGTGGCGACGTCGCGGGCGCTGGAAGGCTACCGGATGAACGTGCTGCTGTTTGAAAAACTGGCGGCGATGGTGCTGGCGCTGAGCGATTTCATGCAGACGACGCTGTTGATTGCCGCCGCGGGGAACGAGAGCCGGACGAACGTGAATCCGGATTTCAAGATTGCCGTGGCGCCACCGGCGGTGTCGGAGGGAATGATATCGGTGGCGGCGCTGGGGCAGTCACCGGGCGGGTTGACGCCGGCGTCGTTTTCGAACACGGGGGCGCTGGTGTCGGGTCCGGGCGTGGCGATCACCTCGGCCAAACGAGGCGGAGGGCTGGTTTCGATGAGCGGGACGAGCATGGCGACGCCGGCCGTGGCGGGCGTGGCGGCATTGTGGGCGCAGAAGTTGAAGGCGCTGGGGCCGCTCAATACAAAGGTGCTCACGGCGCGGCTAGTGGCATCGGGAACGCTTGCGCCGCTGAAGCCGGGTTTCGATCCGGGCGACGTGGGGAGCGGGCTGGTGCAGGCTCCGCAGAACTAGG
>CAYUZM010000433.1:0-5568 GCA_964449665.1 uncultured Solibacteraceae bacterium | reverse complement strand
TGGAGCCGCCGTAACAAAATATCGACGGTGAGTAGACAAGTGGCTGCCACCGTTTGGAAATACTTGGGCCGCAGTGTGGGAAGGTACACCAGCAGGAATCCCAGATATTGCGTCGAAGAATGCCGCTGCCGGCAGTAAATCAGAACGTCGTGCCCGCGCGCCGCCAGACGGTGGCCCAGTTCTTCGGCGAAAGTTTCGAAACCGCCGTAGCGCGCCGGAATGCCCCGTGTGCCCACGATGGCGATGCGCATGTCAGGCCGCCGCGATTAGCGGCTTGCGGTGCGCTGCCGCGTTACGGTGCGCGGCGCGGGCTTCGCGGGCGCCAGTTTGCCCGCCGCGCGCACCGGCAGGCTCACCGGTTCGTAGCTGAACCATGAAGCGATGTACTCATCGGTGACGCGCCGCCGCCGCATAATCTCCCGCCGCTTGGCGAACACCCGCTTCCAGTTCTTGATCACGTAGCTGAACGCGCTGAGCGAGGAATGCTCGCGCAGTATGCAGCAGCCCAGCACAATCGCGTCGCGGAACGTTATCGACAACAGGTTGCGCCCATACAGCCCCGGCGTGATGTTCTTGATCCGCATCAGGAACCGGTTCTTCACCGAGTGCATGTTGATCGCCGACGGCAGCGCCCGCCGGTTGCCCGGCAACACGCTCCGCACGTGGTAGCCCCGCGCATGAGGCGTGTATAGACAACGCCATCCCAGCAGTTGCGCCCGCCAGGCCACATCGGCGTCCTCGCGGTACACGAAGAAGTCGGAATCGAAAAACTCGCCTTCTACCGCGATGTCCAAAATCATCTTGCGCCGGTACAACGCCGCCGCCGCCGTCGCTCCGAACACATACTCATGCTTCAGGTAGTGTCCGTTGTCGATCTCCTGGCTGCCACGATCCAAGTGCCGCAGCATGGGAGTAAAGAAGATGCCCGTGGAATCCACCAGCGCCTGTTCCGGCAAGTCGAAATTCGAGGTTAGCGAAAGCAGCTTCCCGCAAATCGTTCCGGCTTTCTTATCCAGTTGCCCGGCCTGCACCAGCGCCGAAACAAAATCGGTCTCGAGCAGCACGTCCGGATTCAACGTCAGCACCCATTCGCCGCTCGAAAGCGCGATGGCCTGATTCTGCGCCGCCGCGAAACCGATGTTCTCCTGGTTGTAGACAATCTCGCAGCGCTCTTCGAACTGCTCCAGGATGTCCGTCGTCCCGTCCGACGACGCGTTGTCGATCACCACGATCTCCAGGTTCGGGAAATCCTGCGCCAGAACCGACTCGAGACACCGCCGGATAAAGCGGCCGCTGTTATAGGTGACGACAGTTACCGAAACCAGATCGTTATAAGCCATGTAGGTGACGAGTAGTGAGTCCCTGATTCGCTCGCAGTGAGCCGCCGGCCGGCACCTGTGGCGCGCGGCCCGTCACCATGCAACGCGCAGCAAACCCCAGAACCGAATTGAGCGCGCTCAACGATCCCCGCTGCAGGTGAAGGAAATGAAAGATCATTCGACCGATGATGCCAACCACAACGGCAGCCGCTAAAACCCGGGTGCGCCACGGCCCAAAGTGCTTGGCTGAATACTTTAATAGGCTACCATACCAATAACTTGCACGCGCTGAAGGAGAAAGCTTGCTCACTGAATGCCCGCCCGCGTGTAGTCCGCGCGCCCCCGGCGCCAGCCGGATTCTCCAGCCGGATGCCAGCAATCTTTTACAAAAATCGACGTCCTCAAACCACACCGGGTAGAACTCTTCGTCCCACCCGCCCAACTCCTCCCACGCCTCACGACGGAACATCAGGAACGCCCCTGCGGGCTGCTCCACGTCTTGCGCCGCATGCAAATCCAAGTCGAGGCACCGGTAGCGCGCGTTCGCGCGATTCGAAGGCCAAAGCGCGTTCACACCCAGCGCTTCCAGCATCAGGTCGAGCGTCCGGGGAAGCCGCCGCACCGTGAACCCGGTCTGCGGACCCGTCCCCTCCGAGCGCAGCACGCCGGCCACGGCACCGGTCTTGCCCTCCTGGATGGCGCTTTCCAGCGCCTCGCGAAGAGCCTCTCCACTCGCAAGACAGACATCGGGGTTCAAAACCAGGATGTTGTCCGTCCCCAAGCGCCGGACGCCCGCGTTCACACCGCCGGCAAAACCGAGATTCCGCCCCGCCTCCCAAACGTCCACCTTCTGGCCGCCCCGCGTGCGAACCGCCCGCGCGCGTGCCGCCGAATCGTCCGTGGACGCGTTGTCGATGACGACAACCTGTTGAAAGTGAACGAGAATTGCCTCAAGGCAAGCCGCGATGCAATCGGCGGAGTTGTAGCTCACGATCACAACGCCGGTGGATCTGCTCATTACTTTGTCCACCGAAAATACCACGACCAGAACCGGTCCGTGCCTGTTTTCATCCGAAGATCTATCAGCTCGCGTTCAAATAGCCGCAGAAGGTCCGCCACACCTTGCCGCCCGGTCGTCTGCCCGCCTTCGCGGAAACTCCGATAGCGCCAAAGGCCTTCCACTTTCCCTTTCAGCCAGGGAATCACCCTGCCATGCCGAAGGGCCGCGAATCCCCAAAGCAATTGACCCGCCACAACCGGCCAGCCCAGCGTGCGCCCCCATCCTTGCGGGAAATGCTTCGCCACCAGAAACACCTGGTTGCGCGACATCCGCCGCACCGTGTCGCCATGCCAGACCCCCAGCGTCCCACTGCCCCAATGCTCGGCCCGCGCCGCCGGCACATACCGCCCCCGCAGCCCGGAAACAGCGGCCCTAAGGCCCCAATCGACATCTTCTAGGTATGACTCGAACCGCTCGTCGAGTCCGCCCGCCTGCTCAAACGCGCGCCGCTCGAACAGCGCCGCCGTAAAGGGAGCCAGCGCGATCTCGCGTGGCTCATTCCAATATTCACCGTCGGGACACCCGTTGCCGCAGCGTACCGCAAGCGCCCCGCGCGTCAACAGATCCCACGTCCCATCAAGCACATTGTTCCCACCCGGCTGGTAGATTTTACCGGTCGCAAACGAGACACCGCTCCCCAGCGCGCCCGCAAGCTCTTCCCAGTAGCGCGCCTCGAGCGTCACGTCGTTGTTCAAGATGCCAACGAGCGGTTCCGCCGTCGCCGCGATACCCCGATTGACGGCGGCCGCGAAACCCAGGTTGCGCTCCAGTTGCAGAACTTCGGCGCCTTGCTCACGCGCATACGCCGCCGACCCGTCCGTCGACCCGTTGTCCACCACCATCACCCGCGCCGGCCGCAGCGTCTGCCGCGCAATCGTAGGGAAGAGGCGGCGCAAATGGCCCTCGCCGTTCCAGTTCGGAATGACGAGGACCACCTGCCTCATCGTGCGAACCGCTTCCGCAACAGGAACCAAAGGTTATGGAAGCCGTCCCGCCACGGGTTCAACTTGATCTCGCCAAGACGGCTCGAATACTGCACCGGAATCTCTTCGAAGCGAATCTTCGAGCTGCGCAGCGCCTCGATCTTGATCTCCTCGCTGAACGCCATGCCGTCGCTATCGAGCTTCATCTCTTTCAAAATGGACCGCCGGAACACCCACATGCCGCTCTGCGAATCCGCCACCCAGCGGAAGAACAGCAGCGACATCGCTACCGACAGCACAAAGTTTCCAAACTTATGTTTGAAACTCATCGCATGTTTATCCCGCACGGGGAACCGCGACGCGTTCAGGAAATCGACCTCCAAATGCAGGAAGGCCTCAATCAAGTAGCTGATCGCATCGGGCGGATACGAGTGATCGCCGTCGAGCGTAACGATGATGTCGCCCGTCGCCTGCGAGAATCCCGTCTTGTATGCGCGCCCATACCCGCGCACGTCCTCACGAATCACTTCGGCGCCCAGCGAACGCGCCACATCCGAGGTGCGATCGGTCGAGCCATTGTCGACCACGATCACCTGATCGACAAACTCCGGCATGCGGCGAAGCACCTTCTCAATCCCTTGCTCTTCATTCAAACAGGGAATGATGACGGTGATTCGGAGGTCTTTATACAAACTGTTATTGTAGCGGCATGAGGCGATTCGCCTGGCTCGTCCTTGCTCTCTTCACCAGCATCGTTCACGCCCAGCCGCCCGGTGTCGTCGTCAGCCAGATCTACGGCGGTGGCGGCAACGCTGGCGCGACCCTTCGCAACGATTTCGTCGAGTTGTTCAACCGTACGAATGCGCCTGTCGCCGTCGATGGATGGAAGTTCGAATACGCGAGCGCAACGGGCCAGTTCAACCAGTCCACTACGCTCACCGGCGTCATTCCCGCCAACGGCTACTACCTCATCGCACAATCGCAAGGCGCGGGCGGAACGGTGGATCTCCCCCCGCCCGATATCTCCGGCGCGATCGCCATGAGCGCCACCGCCGCCAAGGTCCGCGTCCTCCGCGCCGACGCCTCGCAACTCGAGTTGATTGAATACTCCGGGCTCTCCAGCACCACTGCCTATCTCCGCCGCGATTCCGGTTGCGGCGACGGGTTCACCAGCGGCCCGCCCTCGCCGCGTAATTCCGCATCGCCAAGCAAAGTCTGTGGACTCGGCCCGCCCCCTGCACAGGAATTGACGATCTCGCAAATACAAGGCCCCGGCCTCGAATCGCCCTACAAAGGCCAATACGTCGTGACGCGGGGAGCCGTCACCCAACGCCGCTCCAACGGCTTCTACATCGAGTCCCAATCGAGCGACGACGACGGCGATCCCACAACCAGCGAGGGCCTCTTTATATTTACCCGCACCACGCCCCCAGCCGACGCCGCGCTCAATAAACTCGTCCGCGTCACCGGCACCGTCACGGAGTTCAACACAGTCACCGAGATCATCGATCCCATCGTGGAGGCTGCGGGCGAACCAGGACAGCGCGGCATCACCATCAATCTGTACACGCTGGAGCCAGCCTCCCGCCTTGACGAATGGGAACGCTTCGAAGGGATGCAGCAACTCGGCATCATCATACACCGCATCGTCGGCCCCACCGGTGGCACAATCAACGACGCAACGGCCACAGCCACCTCGAACGGCATCGCCTGGGCCGTTCATAACTCGCTGCCCTACCCGATTGCCGAACCCGCGGTGGCCGACGGGAATCCGGAACGAGTGCGATTCGATGGGTACACATTGCCCCTTCCTGCCATCGGAGTACGGGGTGGTGTCTCGGGCGCTCTCGATTTTGCCGATGGCGCATGGTCAATTGTTGCTCGCGACGGATTGTTCTTCTTCTCGCCGGATTCGCCTCTGCGCCCCGTCCTCCCCGCCACACCCAACGAACTCACTATCGCCACCTTCAACCTCCGCCGCTTCTTCGACGACCGCGACGATCCAGGCGTCGCCGACCCCGTCGTAAACCCCGATGCCTTCGAACGCCGCCTCACCAAAACCGCCCTCCACATCACCAACCTCCTCCGCTCCCCCGACATCCTCGCCGTGCAGGAGGCCGACAACCTCAACGCCCTCGAACAACTCGCCCGCAAGCTCGGCGCATCCTGGCGCGCCTACCTCGAAGAAGGCAACGACCCCGGCGGCATCGACGTTGGCTTCCTCGTCAACACGGCCCGCGTCACCGTGCAAAGCGTGACGCAGTTG
>CAYUZM010000432.1:0-5572 GCA_964449665.1 uncultured Solibacteraceae bacterium | reverse complement strand
GAGCAAGGTGCTGCTGGAAGGCATCGTGCTGGTGGTGATCGTTCTCTTTCTGTTCCTGGGAGATTTACGGTCGAGCGTCATCGTGATCGCGACGCTGATTCTGACGCCCGCGCTCACCTTCGTCGTGATGAACCACTACGGCATCTCGGCGAACCTGATGTCGCTGGGCGGGCTGGCAATTGCGATCGGCCTGATGGTGGACGGCTCGGTCGTCGTGGTCGAAAATGTATTCGGCCGCATGAGCCACAACCCCACGGCAGACCGCGTGAAGATCACGCTGGAAGCCGTCCTCGAAGTGGCGACGCCGGTGGTGTTCGGCATCTGCGTGATCATTCTCGTGTTCCTGCCGCTGATGACGCTGGAGGGCATGGAAGGCAAGATGTTCGCGCCGCTGGCCTACACGATCGCCATCGCACTGGCGATTTCGCTGCTGCTTTCGCTGACGCTGTCGCCGGTGCTCTCGTCTTACCTGCTCAAGGGCGGCGATGAGCACGACACGCTGCTGGTGCGCATGCTGAAACGGCCTTATGTCGCGATGTTGAGCTGGGCCACCCACAACCAGAAGAAGACCATCGCCATCTCGCTCGCGGTCTTTGCGGGCACGATGAGCCTGTTTCCGCTGCTGGGCACTTCGTTCATTCCCGAATTGAAGGAAGGCACGATTTCGCCGAACATGGACCGCGTACCGAACATCTCGCTCGACGAATCCATCCGCATGGAGATGGAGGCGATGAAGCTGGTGCGGAAAGTCGCCGGCGTGCAGTATGCGGTGTCGCGGCTGGGGCGCGGCGAATCGCCCGTTGATCCGGCCGGGTACAACGAAAGCGACATGATGATCCAGTTGCTGCCCGACGAGGAGCGCAAGGGACTGCTGCAGGATCAGATCGGCGACGAGATCCGCAAGATCGTGAGCGGCTTCCCCGGCGTGAACCCGGTAATGGCGCAGCCGATCTCGGACCGCGTGGACGAGATGGTCACCGGCGTGCGCGCCGACGTAGCCGTGAAGATCTTTGGCGACGACATTGAGTCGCTCATCGCCAAGGCCAACGAGGTGGCGAAAATCGCCAATGGAATCAAGGGAACCGGCGATATCAAGATCGACCGCATGACGGGCCAGCAGAACCTGACGGTGACCATCGACCGCGAAGCCATCGCGCGTCACGGGCTAAACGCCTCCGACATACACGACGTGATCGAAGCGGCCGTGGGCGGCAAGGCGGCCACCGAAATCTACGAAGGCGAGCGGCGTTTCCAGGCCGTGGTGCGATACCCCGAACGCCTGCGCAACAGCGCCGACGGTATTCGCAACATTCTCGTATCGGCGCCCGACGGCGCGCAGATCACCCTGGGTAGCCTGGCCGACATCAAGATCGTCGAAGGCGCGTCGCAGATCAAGCGCGAGATGGCGCGGCGGCGGATTGTCGTCGGCGTAAATGTGCGCGACCGCGACCTGGGCGGCTTCGTCGCCGAACTGCAGCAAAAGGTCCAGCGCGACGTGAAGCTGCCTCCGGGCTACTACTTCGAGTGGGGCGGCCAGTTTGAGAACATGACGCGCGCCCGGCGCCACCTGATGATCATCGTGCCCATCACGATCTCGGCGATCTTCTTCCTGCTGTTCCTGCTGTTCCGTTCGGTGCGGTTTGCCGCGCTGATCATTCTCGTGTTGCCGTTTGCCTCCATCGGCGGCATTGCGGCGCTCTACTTCAGCGGCGAGTATCTCTCGGTGCCCGCCTCGGTCGGCTTCATCGCGCTGTGGGGCATCGCGGTGCTCAACGGCGTGGTGCTGGTCTCCTACATTCGAGGCTTGCGCGAGACGGGCATGGAGCGGAAGAAGGCCGTGATCGAGGGCGGCAAGCTCCGCTTCCGTCCCGTGATGATGACGGCGACGGTGGCCGCGCTGGGACTTGTGCCGTTTCTGTTTGCCACCGGCCCCGGCTCGGAGGTGCAGCGGCCGCTGGCGATCGTGGTGATTGGCGGCCTGATCAGTTCCACGCTGCTCACGCTGGTGGTGGTGCCGGTTCTGTATCAATACTTCGACGACCAGCCGGCCACCTACGTGGCGCCCGGGCCGGAGTTGACGCCCGAATCGGCGGCGCACTGAGCGGCGATTCGCCGCCGCTCAAGAGATGATCTTTTTACGCACGGCGTAGAGCACGATCTCCGCGGTATTGTGCAGATTCAGCTTCTGCATGATGCGGGTGCGGTGCGTGTCGACGGTGTAGGGACTGATCTCCAGAATCGCCGCGACATCCTTGTTCGACTTGCCTTCGGCGAGCAGCCGGATGACCTCCTTTTCGCGGTCGCTCAGCAATTCGTAGGAATCGGTCAACCCGCGCTGCTGCAGTTGGCGGAGATAGTCGTCGAGCAACATCTGCGCGATGGCGGGACTGAAGAACGGCCGGCCCACGGCGACCGACCGCACGGCCGACACCAATTCGGACTCCACGGAGTCTTTGAGCAGATAGCCCTTCGCGCCCGCCGACAGCGCCCTGACGATGTACTCCTCGTCGGAGTACATGCTGAGGATGATGACGCCAACCTCGGGATGCTTCTTGGTGATCTGAGCGGTGGCGTCGATTCCGCCCAGCCTCGGCATCGCAATGTCCATCACGACGACCTTCGCGCCCAACTCGACGGTGAGATCCACCGCCTCTTTGCCGTCGCCCGCTTCGCCGACCACTTCCATGTCGGGCTCGCGGTCCATGACGAAGCGAAGCCCTTTTCGGACCACGACGTGATCGTCGGCAAGCAGGATTTTCGTTTTCGTCAAGCCTCGACCTCCACCGGCACGGGGATAGTCACTTTCACAAGAGTTCCTTTCCCCGGCCGCGATTGGACGTGGAGCGCGCCGCCGAGTTCGCGCACGCGTTCCTCCATGCCCACAAGTCCCAGGCCGGATGACGAACGCCGGCCGCCCGCCGCCTGCCGGGGCATTCCTTTTCCATCGTCCTGAATGGTGAGCGTCAAGTGCCCGGCTTCGGCGTGCAGGGCGACGCGAATATTCCGGGCCTGCGCGTGGCGGGCGCAATTGGTGAGCGCCTCCTGCACGACGCGGTAAATGCAGGTGCGATGGCGTTCCGGCAACTCCACGGACGGTTCGCCCAAGACGACTTCGACAGGCACGCCGGTGCGCCGGGAAAACTCGCGCGCCTGCCACTGCAGCGCCGGGCCGAGCCCAAAATCGTCGAGAACCGAGGGGCGCAAACCGGAGGCCAGATTGCGCACCGAACTCAACGTGCGCACGACGAGGTTCTTCGCGTCGTCGAGATGAGCGCGGAACTCCTCCTCCGGCCCCTCGCGCAGTTTGTCCAGGTTGCCCAACTCCACGCGAAGCGCCGTGAGCGTCTGGCCGACCTCGTCATGCAGTTCGCGCGAAAGCCTGCGGCTCTCCTCTTCCTGCGCATGAACGAGGTTCTGGGACAGGCGGCGCAGTTCCTCCTCCGCCTGCTCGGTGCGCAACCGCTGCTGCGCGGCCCTTGTTTCCAGCCCCGAGATGCGAATCGAACTGCCGGCGGCGATGGCGGCGGCAAGCAGCACCACACCGCCCAGGCGCCAGCGTCCCGACGAATGGAACGAGGCAAGGTTGGCGGCCAGTTGATCGCGGCGTTGCCGGAGGTCGGCCTCCGCCAGTGCTTTGACGGACCGCGCCATATCCAGGGCGGCCAGCCTTCGCGGCAAAATATCCTCTCGCATGAATCGCGAACTCAGAGCGGCTTTCTGTTGCGGCGTCCATTCGAAAACGGGGTGCAACGAATCCCAATACGCGTCGATTTCGCGGCGCAGTTCATTGAGCGCGGCGGAGTTTCGAGAGCCGTGGCTTTTCACAAGCGATGCGGTGTTGGTTTCCATCGCCGAGCGAAGCTCGAGCAGTTGCCGCCGGGACTCCGCGATGGCCTCGGGCGAGTTCTCCAAAAGGAAGTCGCGCACGAGCAATCCCGACAGGTAGATGCCCGCTTCAATCTCGTGCAGCGACTCTTCACTCTGGCTGTGCACCTCATGAATCGCCTGCATGGCGGCGTGAACGTCGTCGCGGCGGCGTTCATTCTCCAGTGCGAAGGCGATGGTGAGCAGCACCATCATGCCAAAGCCGATGAGCAGGATTGGCCAAGTTCTGAGCCCCACGCAATTGCTCCTTACACTTAACCTTATCGCGATCACTCGCAACGCACCGCATGGTCTGTTTGGACGCCGTGAAGGGCGGAAAGTTTCGTCTTCACGTGCCCGTTGGCGACGGCGGGGCATTCCGCCCAACCGGCCCCCATGCCGCGTTTTTGGGCTCGCCATACCCTGTTTTCGGGATGCCGCGCGGCCCATGGCGGACGTTATCGTGGGGGTGCCATGAAAGTAATTTTCTCCAATCTCGACGGCACACTCCTTCATCCGCAGACCTATTCGTTCGACGCGGCCCTGCCCGCGCTGCGTGCGCTGCGCGAGCAGAACGCCTCACTCGTGCTGTGCACCAGCAAGACGCGGGCGGAGGTGGAGATGTGGCGCATACGGTTGGACAACCGGCATCCGTTCATCGTCGAAAACGGGGGAGCCCTCTACATTCCCCGCGGCTATTTCCCGTTCAGCGTGAAGAACGCCAAGCGGCGCGACGACTACGACGTGATCGAGTTCGGCACGCCCTACAGCGAACTGGTTCAAACGCTGCGGGAAGCGTCGGCCGAAAGCGGATGCGAAGTACTGGGTTTCCACGACATGGCGGTGGCCGAAGTCAGCCTTCGCACGCACCTGCCGGTGAGCCAGGCCGTTATGGCGAAAAAGCGCGAATACGACGAACCGTTCGAAATCCGCGGCTCCGCTGCGCATGGCATTCTTTGGGCCATCGAGCGCCGGGGCAAACGCTGGACGCGCGGCAACCGCTTTTATCACATCACCGGCGCCCATGATAAAGGCGCGGCGGTGAAACACCTGATCAGCCTCTACCGGCGGGCGTTTGGATCCGTGCAGACCATCGGTATCGGCGACGGGCACAACGACGCGGCCTACCTGGAAACGGTGGACGTTCCCATCGTGTTGCGCTCGCGCTATGCCCTTGCGTTGAAGGTGGCGGTGCCGCGGAGCTACGTCACGGCATCGCCCGGCCCGCAAGGCTGGAATGAGGCCATCCTGCCGCTGTTCGCGAAGCAGGGCGCCACGGAGATCAACGTATTGGCCGCAAAGCCGAGCAGCGTGCGGGGAAGGCCCGAACATGCCCGTGTCCGTTCCGCGGGCTAACGTGCAAGGCGGGGCCGTCCGTAATGCGGCGGACGAGCGGCGCCTTGCCGGGAGGGAAGGCGGCAGTGCGCCAGGCGCCAAGCCGTCGCGCGCGGCGCGAATGAGGCTGCTGATTACTTTTCACGCATCGGAGTGCACGGACTCATTCGCCGCTGGCCTCGCGCACGCCGGCCTCCCCGAGCGCGCCGATGTGTTGGTTCTTCCGGTGGCCGAACAATGGTTCGCCGGGCTGGACGCGGGCGCGGAACTCTCGCTTGCGGCGCAATCGGAATGCGCCCGGGCGGCCTCTTCGCAGGCCAGAAAGGTCCAGGCCCAACTGGCCGCCGCGTTTCCGGAATGGTCCATTGTCACC
>CAYUZM010000431.1:0-5573 GCA_964449665.1 uncultured Solibacteraceae bacterium | reverse complement strand
CAAGAACATCTGCTTCCTGCTGGAGACCGAAGACGCCGCCGGATACAGCAAACTGCCGGTGGCGCGCGTGCGGCGCGACGGCAAGGGCGCGTTCGCCTTCGACGAGAAGTTCATTCCGCCGCTGCTCACCATTCAAGGCTCGCCCACGCTCGCCCTCATGACCCGGCGGTTGATCGACCTGCTCGAAGAGAAGTGCAAAGGCGTGGCGCGGCCGAAAGATCTGGCCCATCAAACGGTGAGCGGGTTTTCCGCCGAGGGCATCGCCAACGCCTGGTTCCTGCATTGCCTGAATGCTTCCGTGGGGCCGCTGCGCCATCTCGCCGCGGCCAAGCGCGCGCATCCGGAAGAGCTGTTCGTCGAGTTGTCGCGGCTGGCCGGCGCGCTGTGTACGTTTTCCATCGAAAGCCATCCGTCGCAGTTGCCGCGTTACGACCATCTGCGGCTGGCCGAATGCTTCGAGCATCTCGACATGCACATTCGCCAGCACCTGGAACTGATGGTGCCGAGCAACACCGTGCGCTTTGCCTTTGAGCAATTGGCGCGCTACTTCTGGCAGGCGAAAATTCTCGACGAGCGCACATTGAACCGTTCGCGCTGGGTGTTCGGCATCCATTGCCCCAAGGTCGGCGAAGCGGACGTCATCAACGCCACGCCGCGGCTGGTGAAGATCTGCTCCATGGCATTCCTGCCGAAACTGGTCGAGCGCGCGCTGCCGGGCATGACGCTGACCCACGTGAGCGTGCCTCCGCCCGCCGTACAGGCAAAGGTGGATTATCAATATTTCGTCGTGGACAAATCGGGCCCCTGCTGGGACCACATGATAAAGTCGCGTGAGTTCGGCATTTATGTGCCGGGCGAACTGCCCGATCCGCAAATCGAGCTGACCGTGATTCTGGAATCGTAGGGCGAACGATGACACAGACCGCAGAGACCATTGCAGGCGCGAAGACGGAGAACCTCGCGCTCATTTTTCAGGAGCTGTTCACGGCCGCCATCCGGCTGCGCAGCGGACGCCAGGAGGTGCACGACGCCGAGCAGTTCCGCGCGCAGGTGCTGCAGGCGATCCGCATGGCCGATCAGAACGCCAAGTCTCGCGGCTACGTGGACACCGACATACAGTTGGGCGTGTTCGCCGTGGTGGCGTTTCTCGACGAATCGATCCTCAACCTGCGCCAGCCGGTATTTAAGGACTGGGTGCGCAAGCCGCTCCAGGAAGAGTTGTTCGGCCGCCACGTGGCCGGCGAAATCTTCTTCGAAAGCCTGAACAAGCTGCTCGGACGCCGCGATTCCCCCGAAACCGCCGACGTGTTGGAGATTTACTACCTCAGCATGCTGCTCGGCTATCTCGGCAAGTACAGCATCAGCTCGCGCGGCGAATTGCGTTCGCTCATGATGCAGACCGCCGACAAGATCCAGCGCATCCGCAAGACGCCTCCTCATTGGTCGCCCGGCTGGGCGCTGCCGGAAGAGACGGGCACGCTGCGGCTGGACGATCCGTGGGTGAAACGGCTGGGCTGGCTGCTGGCGGGCGTCGGCACGTTCGCCATTCTGTTGTTCGCCATCTACCGGTTCCTGTTGAGCTCGGGCATTTCGACAGTGGAGACACTGGCCGGCGGGGGGGCGCGGTAAGTCATGGGTGGACTCAGCGGCTATTTCGCAATGGCGATTTCGGTGGCCCTGGTGGGCGTCGCCAGTTGGGTCGTCATCGGCAAACTCGGCCTCACCGGGCCGATGGAGATCATCGCGCGCAGCCTGATCATGGGCGTGCTGGTGTCCCTGATGGGCATCGGCACGTGGATGAAGGAGCGCGCCAAGCGCAAGAAGCAGGAGGCCCAACAAGCCGCCGGCGGCGCGCCTTCCACCGCGGCGCCCGAGGAAGACATCAGCTACCTCTTTAAGGCCGCCGAACAACGCCTCGCCGCTTCGCCCCTGGGCGCCGATGCCAATGTGCGCAGCCTTCCCGTTGTGTTCCTGTTGGGCGCCTCCGGTTCGGCCAAAACAAGCACCGTCATTCATTCCGGAGTGGAGCCCGATCTGCTCGCCGGCCAGGTGTACCAGGACAATACCGTGGTGCCGACGGCGTCGGCCAACCTGTGGCTGGCGCAGCGCTCGGTTTTCATCGAAGCGGGCGGCAAGCTCTTCGGCGATGCGGGCAGCCTCGCCGGCCTGGTGAAGCGGTTGAAGCCTTCGCGCCTGCGGGCGCTGTTTTCCCGCAAGCCGCAACCTCCGCGCGCCGTCGTCGTTTGCGTCGATGGCGAAGCGTTCCTGCGCAGCGGCGCCGAAGATGCGCTGACGGGACTGGCGCGCAACCTCAACGCACGCGTCTGTGAAATCTCGAAAGAGCTCGGCATCCGGCTTCCGATCTACGTGCTGTTCACGCGCATGGACCGCATGGGCTACTTCGGCGAGTTCGTCTCCAACTTGAGCGACGAAGAAGCCATGCAGGTGGTCGGCTCCACATTGCCGATCCGCGACAACCTTGCCGTCGGCGTGTATGCCGAATCGGAATCGCGCCGCCTCACCGCCGCCTTCAACGACCTCTTCTATTCTATTTGCGACAAGCGCCTGCCCATGCTCGAACGCGAGCACGATCCCATCCGGCAAGGCGCAGTCTATGAGTTTCCGCGCGAGTTTCGCAAACTGCGCCAGATGCTGGTGCGGTTCCTCGTCGACCTCGCCCGTCCCAGCCAGTTGCACGTCAGCCCGTTCCTGCGCGGTTTCTACTTCGGCGGCGTGCGGCCGAAAGTAGTGAAGGAGAGTGTCGGCGTGCGCTCGGCCGAAACGCCCGCGTCTTTGCGCCGCGGCGGACTGGTGGACGATCCGCTCGGACTCGACGCGCCCCAACAGGCGCAACCCCAGGCTCAGAGCGTGCGCACGCGCCGCGTGCCGCAGTGGATCTTCCTCGGCCACCTCTTCTCGAACGTGATTCTGCAGGACCGCACGGCCCAGGGCGCAAGCGGCGCCAGCGCCGGCGCGCAGATGACGCGCCGTTTGGCCGTCAGCGCGCTGTCGGCCCTCTTCTTCTTATGGATGATCGCGCTCACGGTGAGCTACTTCGGCAACCGGTCGCTGGAAAACCAGGTGATCGAAGCGGCCCGCGGCATTGGCGCTACCGAATCAGGCGGCGCGGGGCAGGAGTTGCCTTCGCTCAACGCCCTGCAGCGGCTCGATACGCTACGGCAATCCGTGGAACTGCTCTCCCGCTATGAGCGCGAAGGCGCGCCGTGGCGGCTGCGGTGGGGACTGTATGTCGGCAGCGACATGTACGAGTCGTCGCGGCGGCTCTACTTCAACCGTTTCTCGAAACTTCTCTTTGGTGCGACGCAGGCGTCGTTGCTGGCGTGGCTGCAAAAGCTGCCCGCGGCGCCCGGGCTGAACGACGAATACCGGCCGACCTACGACACGCTAAAGGGCTACCTGATCACCACGTCGCACCACGACAAGAGTACGCGCGAGTTTCTTTCGCCGCTGCTCACGGATCGCTGGGCGGCGGGCCGCCAGGTGGACCCCGACCGCATGGCGCTGGCGCGGCGGCAGTTCGACTTCTACTCCGACGAGTTGCTGATCAAGAATCCCTTCTCGGAGAGAAACGACGGCGAGGCGATCGAGCGCGCGCGCGACTACCTGTCGCGCTTCAACGCCGTCGAGAGCATCTACCAGTTCATGATCGCCGAGGCGTCGCGCAAGAATCCCGGCGTGAATTTCAACAAGCAGTTCCCGGGCTCGGCCGCGCTGGTGGTGAACAACCGCGACATGCTCGGCGCTTATACGGCCAACGGCTGGAAGTTCATGGACGACGCCATCCGCAACGTGCGCCGCTTCTTCGGCGGCGAGCGCTGGGTGTTGGGCGACCGCGCGCTCGCCGGCCTCGACCCGGCCTCGCTCGTGCCTCAGTTGACGGCGCGCTATCACAAGGATTTCCTCGACAACTGGCGCGCCTATCTGGCGGCATCGCAGGTGGTGCGCTACGCCAACATCGCCGACGCCGCCACCAAGCTCGGCCAGCTTTCCGGCAATTCCAGCTTCCTGCTCGCCATGTTTTGCGTGGCATCCACGAACACTGATCCCGCGGTGGCAGCAATCAAGGAACCCTACCAGCCCGTCCACTTCGTCGAGAAGGCGCCTTGCAATGATCGCGTGGTGAACGACAACAACACGCCCTACGTGCAGGCCCTCGTCGGCCTGCAGGCGGCCATGGACCGCGTGGCGAAAACCACCGGCAACGAGATCCCGGAAGACCTCGTGAACTCGACGCTGAACGAAGCCACCAACGCCTACAAGGTGACGCGCATGATCGCGCAGAAGTTCACCATCGACCGCGACGGCAACGTCCACGGCATGGTGCAGAAGTTGATGGAAGATCCCATCAAGTACGCCGAAGCCCTGCTCGGACGCCTCGGTCCGGCGCAATTAAACTCCGCCGGCAAAGGCGCCTGCAACGACCTGCTCCGCCTCACCAACAAGTATCCGTTCAAGGCCGATTCGAAAACGGACGCCACCATCGACGAGTTCGGCTCGTTCTTCCGCCCCGGCGACGGACGCCTGGAGCAGTTCTATCAGACGACGCTCAAACAATACATCGACAAGCAGGGCAGCCTCTACATTCAGAAGCCCGACAGCAAGGTGCCCATCAGCCCGCGCTTCCTGCAGTACCTGAACAACATCATGGCCTTCCGCGATGCGTTCTATAAGGGCGATGCGCGCGAGCCGCGATTGAGCTACTCCATGAAGGCGCTGCCGAGCGAAGGCTTGCGCGGCGTCACGCTCACGCTCGACGGACAGACGTTGAAAGGCTCCGGCAAGGGCGGCGAAACGCGCGACTTCGCCTGGCCTGGCTCCGGCGGCGCGCAGCTTTCCGGCACCCTCGGCGGCGGCGACATCGGCCTCATCAGCTATAGCGGGCTCTGGTCGGCGTTCCGCTTCTTCGGCGACTACGACCGCTTCGAAAGTTCCGGCGCGCGCTATACGCTGAGCTGGGTTCCGCGCCAGGGCCAGTCGGGCCAGGCAATGAAACTCGGCAACGGCAAGGACCTCACGATTCCCTTCGAACTCGACATGAAGGGCGCGCCGCCGATCTTCCGCAAAGGCTATCTGGCGTCGCTCGGTTGCGTGAGCGAAGTGGCACGGTAGTCGCATCGGGCTCTTGCGGCATCGATACTCACCGTGAGCCGCTCCCTGCGCGCGCTATCGTTCGAAAAGTTAGACGCCCCGTCATTCCAAGTTCGCCCCTGGACTATAATTCCTCAGCTAGGAGCACCCAATGCCCACTCCGACCGCCGGACCGGAACAGCAACAGGGACCGCCTGAAATTGCGATCGACGCGGTGGACCAATCGCCGGCAAAGAAGCCACTGCTGGAACATCCGTTGACGATTCTGATCCTCGGCTCCGTGCTAACTGTATTGGGCCTCCCGTGGCTCAGCGAGCGGATGAACGATTCCAAGCTGATCAATGACGCGCGGCTCCAGACCTGCATGAGCATTCTAAGAAACAGCTCTGAAAGCGATCAACGATTTAATACGATGACGACGACGATGCAAATGTTCATCAAAGATACTGCGGCAGCGGGTCTTG
>CAYUZM010000430.1:2569-5582 GCA_964449665.1 uncultured Solibacteraceae bacterium | reverse complement strand
CATCATGACAGTACGATTCATGACGATTATGGTGATGCCGTGGGGACGACGGTCACTCTCGATGACGATGTCGAGCGGCTCTTGCGCGATGCGATGAGGGTGCACGGTCTCTCCTTCAAAGAGGCGCTCAACCAGGCGGCCCGCGAGGGACTGATGCGCAAACGCCAACAGCCAGCGGCGCCATTCGATCAAAGGACCTTCCGGCTTGGTCCCGAAGCTGAATTCCGCTGGGAAAAGGCGCTTGCGGTGGCCGGCGCGAGGGAAGATGAGGAGTTGAGCCGGAAGCTCATTCTGCGGAAGCGATCGTCGTCGACGCTGACCGTTGAACTACGCCGTGAATGAGGACGCCCCGGCGCACGGTCAAGCGAAGTGGTGGCTCGAAGCGTCGCTGGCGGGTCCGACAACCATTGGAGGTTCGTGGACTGTGCTGCTTGCCTTTCTCCGCCTCACGACCCGTCGTGGACTGTTCCAAAACCCCCCTCCGCCCGACGCGGCGTTTGATGTCGTCGACGAGTGGATCCAACAACCTGCCGCGATGATCATTCATCCCGGGCGCGCGCCATCGAGCACAACGCGGAGCTTTGCCCGGCCGATGGAGATTTGGCGCGATTTGCCGGTTTGCGCTGGCGGAATCCGTTGGAGTAGAGGCGCGGGAGTTGGGAGTGTGGTCAAGCTCGCGATCTTGACATCAGTGCATCACTGCATCACGATGTAGATTGTGAGGACGACGGTAACACTCGACGACGACATATACAAGACGATCGATCAGATTGCGCGGGCATCCGGCCGCCGGATGGGCCAGGTCTTATCGGATCTTGCTCGCCGAGGATTGCGGTATGACCAGGCTGCGGTTACGAGTTCTTCCGGCCGCCGCTTTCCGGTCTTCGCGGTGCCGCAGGATGCCCCGGTGGTGAGCGCCGCTCACATTCAACAAGTAATGGATAGCGAAGAGCTTACGTGACTTAAATGAATCAAGCTCTTTTGCTGGCGGATGTGAACGTCCTGCTTGCTCTGGCGTGGCCGAATCACCAGTTCCACGGACTTGCAACGGCACGGCTCCAAGATCGCGCGCAACCCTGGGCCACGTGCGCGCTTACCGAACTGGCGTTCATTCGCCTTTCGTCGAACCCGGCGACGGGACTTGGGGCGGCGCGGCCGGGCGAGGCGTCCGCTCTACTGGCAGAAATGACCCGAGATCCGGCGCATGCGTACTTATCAGAGTTGCCGGCGGCGTCCCACGAGGGATTTGGGCAGGTTTGGGGGCTGCTGGCGGGGCACCAGCAGGTAATGGAGGCGTACTGGCTGGGCCTGGCGTTGCATCATAACGCGACGCTACTCACGTTTGACTCTCGCATTGCCGCACTTGGGCCCGGGCGGGGTGTGGAAGTGCTCTATCCAGCCATTGAGCCGGGCAGGGATTGATTAGGGCGGTCAAAGACCACGCGCCGGACAATCCCAGTATTGCCCGTAACTCCTCAATACGGTAGCGTGTGCTCCCACTTGGGAATTCGAAGCGTACCGTCCGGTGGGCGCCAATTCAATTCCTCGACACCCACATTCCCGCCGGATCGAATATCCTCCAAGCGCACGTCTTCTTCGATCAACACGCCCTCACGATCGCGCACCGACATCGTCGCCCGCCATACCAGGGCCGTCGTCCGCTCGACCCAAACGCCGCCCTTCCATTCGGGCGACACGCCTTCCGCCGCGCGTATTCCGATCCGCAAGCAGGTCTTCCGCTCCCGGCCTGCCTTTACGCTTTCTTCCTTCACTCCCGTGATGCGAGGGTTTGCCCGTGCGAGGTGCGCAAAGCGGTCGAAGAACGTGATGCGGAACTGGTCCAGCACAAATGGCGTGTCGCCCGCCGCAGGATCGTTCTCGCCGTGCCCGGCGTAGCGATTCAACAACGACGAGTAGAGCAGCACCATTCCGCCTTTTCGCATCCGGGTAATCACCGCGGCCCCGCCGCCGAACAAATCGGTGCGCAGGTCTCCGCCTCGCAGTACGAACCGGTATTTGCGCCGCGACTCTCTCGTGGTTTCCAGCAAGGAAGTCCGCTTCCATACCTCGGCGCGCATGGAGACGCCGGTCCGCATCGACTCATACTGGGCCGACATGCGGTCGATGAGCAGCCGCGCCTCGTCCGTCCGCTCCGCGCCCCACGCGACCGGCGGTAGAAATGTGATCGCCAATGCGAGGGTCCAATGGCGCTGCACCGAAGCTCCTATGGTGCTGACGGATTTCGCGAGCGAAACGTTCAGGGAAAAGGGGAGCGGGCGGATGCGAGGGCGCGCGGACGGGCACGATGCGAGCACCGGCAGGAGCGATGCGAGTGCCGGCTGAGGCGACGCTGGTGCCGGCTGAGGCGACGCTGGTGCCGGCTGAAGCGACGCTGGTGCAGACTGAGGCGACGTACACCCTGGCTGCGGCGCGCGATCCGCAGAGTCGCCATCGCCCCCTTACCGGCTCAGCTCACCGCCTAGATGTAGGCGATGACGTCGATTTCGACGAGCGAGTTGCCGGGGATTCCGCCGGCGGCGGCGATGGTGGTGCGGACCGGGGGCTCGTCGCCGAAGCGGCCCTGGAACACTTCGTTCATGCCGGCGTAGTCCTTCAGGTCGTTCAAGTAGACGTTGCACTTGAGCACTTTGCTCATGGACGAACCGGCGTTTACCAGTTCATTCTCAATCTCTTTCAGCACGATATCGGTATGCAGCTTGATGTCGCCGGGGACGTGCGCGCCTTTGCCGGCGACAAAGACGAGGTTGCCGAAGCTGACGCAGCCGTTGAACAGCGGGGGCTTTGCCGGCTTTTTGCGGTGCACCTTTTTGACGGGACCTTCCTGCGCCGCCGACGGGGCCGCGGCCGCTGCCGCAACGCCTACCGCCGCCGCTGAGGCCTTCAACATGCCTCTGCGGCTCTTGATTTCATCTTTTTGTGATGTTGGCATGCGTTGATTGTAAGCGATACTGAAGGTATCTCCGCCATGACCGCCCGCATTTTCTTGAAGCTG
>CAYUZM010000430.1:0-2559 GCA_964449665.1 uncultured Solibacteraceae bacterium | reverse complement strand
CGAGCTTCCGGGAGACGCTGGTGCGGGAACTGGCGCAGAAGGGCCGGATGCTCGACCTGACGTATGGGCGGGAACCGGCGGCTGCCCTGCAGCGGCGGACGCGGGAGATTGCGGCGGCAACCGAGGCGCGCATTACGCTGATCGACCGGAACGGCGTGCCGCTTGCCGACTCCGAGGCCGATTTCGCGAAGATGGACAACCACAAGTCACGGGCCGAGGTGGGCTCGGCGCTGCGGGGCGAGGTTGGATCGACGATCCGGCGGAGCGCGACCACGCACATCGACTTCCTGTACGTGGCGATTCCACACCGGATGGGCGCGGTCCGGCTGGCGGTGCCGATGGCTGTGGTGCGGTCCCAGGTGGACCAGATCCGGCGGCGGATGCTGATTTCGACGGCGCTGGCGTTTCTGCCGGCGTTTCTGGTGGCGGCATTGTTTGCGCGGTCGGTTTCGTCAAAATTGGGGGCGATTATCGATTACGCCGGGACGTTGGCCGAAGGAAACTTCAACGCGCGGCTGAAGGAGCCCGGCTCGGATGAGTTGGGCGTGCTGGGCACGAAGCTGAACGATACGGGTTCGAAGCTGGAGCGGATGTTCGAGGAGCTGCAGCACGAGCACCAGGAACTGGAAAAGCTGGAGCGCATCCGCAAGGACTTCGTGATCAACGTGAGCCACGAGTTGCGGACGCCGCTCGCCTCGATTCAGGGCTATACGGAGACGCTGCTGGACGGCGCGGTACACGACGACCAGCACAACGTGCGCTTTCTCAACATCATCCGCCAGAATGCCGAGCGGCTGACGAACCTGGCGAGTGACCTGTTGACACTGAGCCGCATCGAGCTGGGGACGCAGAAGTTCCAGTTCGCCAGCTATTACGCGAACAACCTGCTGCACGATTGCGCCGACGCGATGCGTCCGCTGGCGCAGAAGAAGTCGATTGCCGTGCATTGCGTGGAGGCACCGGTGGGGCAGGAGGTTTTTTGCGACTGGAAGGCCGTACACCAGGCGCTGTGCAATCTGCTGGAGAACGCCATTAAGTACACGCCCGATGGCGGGAGCATCACCGTGGGTTCACTGCCCGACGAGCGGAGCGGGTTCATACGCTTTTATGTGCGCGACACGGGCATTGGCATTCCGAGCGACGAGCTGCCGCGGCTGTTTGAGCGGTTCTACCGGGTGGATAAGGCGCGCTCGCGGGAGCTGGGCGGCACGGGCCTGGGGCTGGCCATTGTGAAGCACCTGGCGCGGTCGCATGGCGGGGACGTGGCCGTGGAGAGCGAGCCGGGGAAAGGCTCCACGTTTTCCTTCACTTTGCCCGATCACGACAACGGGATTGGGACGCATCCGGTGACCTACTCCGACCAAAGTGAAGTTCCGGTTACAACCACATGACAGCCTGCGCGGCGTTAGCGGCAATTCACTGCGTTGTAATCGAATATTCACGAATCGTGCCGTATGGTGGTAGCGAATAGGATTTCCATATGAAAAAGATCATGTTGATCGAAGATGACGCCGACCTCTACGCACTTCTCAAGTACAACCTGGAGAAGGAGGGGTTTCAGATGGTGGGGGCGCAGACCGGCAAGGGTGCCATTGAGCTGTGCCGGCGCGAACGGCCGGACCTGATTCTGCTCGACATCATGCTGCCGGACTCGGACGGCCTGGATATTTGCAAGGGCATCCGGGCGCGGCCCGAGCTGGCGCACATTCCCGTGATTTTCCTGACGGCGCGGGCGAGCGAGGCGGACCGGATTGTCGGCCTCGAGCTGGGCGCCAACGACTACATTGTGAAGCCGTTCTTCATTCGCGAGCTGATCGCCCGGATCAAGATTCAGTTCCGCCCGCAGTCGGCACCGCAGCGGACGCTGAAGTCGGGGACGCTTGAGCTGGACCGCAGTTCGTGCCGCGTGTTCCGCGATGCCGACGAAATTGCGCTGACGGCGACCGAGTTCCGCCTGCTGGAGTTTCTCATGTCGCGGCCGGGCGTGGTGTTCAGCCGGGAACAGCTTCTGGACGCCGTGTGGGGGCATGACCGGGCGGTGACAGACCGGACCGTGGACGTTTATATTCTGCGGTTGCGGCAGAAGATTGAAGGCGAAGATGCCACCCGCAACTACATCCGTTCGGTGCGAGGATTTGGATACAGCTTCAATGAGATCAGCCATGCGGCGGAGGCGGCGGAGCGGCTCGCCACGGCATAAAGTAACGCTTTCGATTTAGCAGTGTAAGCTCCTCTAGAAAGAGGCCCCAGCGTGGTGTTGGGGCCTTTCTTTATTTCGTCTTCGCCTTCCTTATTCCGTACCAGTACTAAACCCACGTTGTCCTGTTACCAAAGGATCTTGGTACGGGATTGTCCTAAACTTCATAATTTTTCATGCTGTTAAGAGACGAACGTGGCAACCTCCCCTGCTATTAACGGTGCATTGGTTCCGGGCCAACGCGCGCTGCGGACCGCGGAGACGCTGGAAGAGCGGATTGCGTATTTCGCCGCCCGCCGGCTGAACGTGAACCCGCGCCGTGCGACGGGCGAAGCGCGGCTGCGCGAGGACATTGGTTTGTC
>CAYUZM010000429.1:0-5582 GCA_964449665.1 uncultured Solibacteraceae bacterium | reverse complement strand
CGTCCTCTCGCTTAAGGACGATGGCTCGCTCGACGCCGTCGTCGATACGAAGCAAATCACCGGCCCCCTCGGCAAGAATCCCGCGGCCGACGCACCGCCCGGCAGTTTCGCCATCAGTGGCCTCGACGCCCCGCACGCCCACATGGCGCAAATGGACCCCTTCGGCCGCTACCTGCTCGTCACCGACCTCGGCACCGACCGCACCTACATCTACACCATGGCGCCCTCCGGCATCCTCACGCCGCACGAGCCGGCCTTCATTCAGGCCACCAACGGAGCCGGCCCCCGTCACTTTGCTTTTCATGCCAACGGCCGCTTCCTCTACGTGCTGAACGAAGAATCGTCCACCCTCGACGTCATGTCGTGGGATTCCGCCACCGGCCAGGCCGCGATCCTGCAGTCCTTCTCCACCTTGCCCAAGGGCTACACGGGAACCAACTACGCCTCGGAGATCATCTCCACGCCCGATGGCCGCTTCGTCTATTGCGCCAATCGTCTGTGCGATTCCGTGGCCGTCTTCGCCACCGATGCCGCCACCGGTTCGGCCCGCCTCGTCGATATCGTTTGGACGCGCGGCAGCTATCCGCGCAACTTTGCCATCGAACCCGGCGGCAACTTCCTCTACGTCCTGCATTCGCGCAGCGACAACGTCACCACCTTCCGCGTGGACCGCATGACGGGCGGTTTGACTTTCACCGATAAGTGGACCCCTGTCGGCAACCCGTCCGAGATCCGCTTCCTACGGCTCTGACCCGCCCTTCCCACGGCACTGTCCCGCGCCACCTATGGATGGCCGGCGGCGCCTTGCCGTCGCCGGCTTCCTGCGATACGTTGGTCGCAAGGCGGAACCTCATGGCCAAGTACACACTCACCGTCAACGGCCGGGCTCGCGCCGTCGAAAGCGATCCGGCCCGGCCCTTGCTCGACGTCCTGCGCGAAGACCTGGCCCTTACCGGCACCAAGTACGGTTGCGGTGAAGGCCAGTGCCGCGCTTGCACGGTGCTGCTCGATGGCGCACCTGTTACCTCCTGCACCACACCCGTCCGGCTCGCCGCGGGCAAGACGGTGACCACCATTGAGGGCCTCTCGACAACCGCAAAGCTGCACCCCGTCCAACAGGCCTTCATCGACCACTCCGCCATGCAATGCGGCTATTGCGTCCCCGGCATGGTGCTGCGCGCTACCGCGATGCTGAAAACCACACCGAACCCCACGGACACCCAGATCGTCGAGCACCTGAATGGCAGCCTCTGCCGCTGCTGCGGGTACACCAACATCGTCGCCGCCGTGCGCGCGGCCGCCGCCCTGAGCGCCCCCGCGCCGAAAGGAGCGCGCTCCGATGCCCGCTAAGTTCCCCCACGCCAACCTCGCCGACCCCATTCTGCTCGAACCCGACCGTCCGGAATTGCGCGAAGCCCCGGCCTACACATTCACCGTCAACCGCCGCGAGTTCATCGAAGTCGCGGGGATCCTCGTCTGCCTGAGCGGCAAGCCGGCACCCGCGCAAAACACCGCGCCCACGGCGCGCATCCAGAAGGCCGCCGACGGCACGGTCACCGTGTATTCCGGCAAGGTCGAATTCGGGCAAGGCGCGCGCACCGAGATCGCCATGGCCGTAGCCGAAGAACTCAACCTCCCGCTGGAAAAAGTCCGCGTCGTCCTCGGCGATACGGAACTCTGCCCCAACGACGGCATCACCGCCGGATCGCGCACCACGCCCTCCACCATTCCCGCCGTGCGCAAAGCCTCCGTCGAGATCGCGGGCAAAACCGAGGAAACTCCGCTCGCCGAATGGGATGTCCTCGGCACGCCCCACGCGCACATCCACGCCCGCGATATCGTCACCGGCAAGCTGCAATACCCCTCCGACATTCGCCGCCCCAGCATGGTTTACGGCGCCATCCTCCGCGCGCCCGCCTACAACGCCACCCTTATCTCCGTCGATCCGCAAACGGCGAAGCAACCGGGCGTCACGGTCGTGCACGACAACAACTTCGCCGGCGTCACCGCGCCCAACTCGTTCGCCGCGCGCAAAGCCATTGAGGCGCTCGCCGCCTCCGCAAAGTGGGAGACCAAACCGCATCCCTCGCACAACGAAGTGACGGCCGTGCTCAAAGCCACCGCCGGCAAGCCACGCGAACAGGTGAAGGGTTCCGTCGACGAAACGCTCGCCACCGCGCCTAAGCGCTACAAGCAAAGCTACTCCGTGCCTTTCATCCAACACGCGCCCATGGAACCGCGCGCCGCCGTGGCCGAATGGGCCGAGGGCAAGCTCACCGTCTGGACCGGCACACAGAACCCCTTCGGCGTAAAGCAGCAACTCGAACAGGCATTCCGCCTCTCGCCCGGCCAGGCCCGCGTCATCGTGCCCGACACCGGCGGCGGCTTCGGCGGCAAACATACCGGCGAATGCGCCATCGAAGCCGCGCGACTCGCCAAGGAGTGCGGCAAGCCCGTGCACCTTCGCTGGACCCGCGCCGAAGAGTTCGCCTGGGCCTATTTCCGGCCCGCCGGCCTGTGGGAAATTGAAGCCGCGCTCGACGCCAAGGGCCACATAGCGGCGTGGGACTTCGCCTCCTACAATCCCGGCACCGCCGCCCTCGCCACGCCTTACAACATCGCCCACGTCCGCACGCGCTACTACGATTGCGACTCGCCGATGCGCGAAGGCTCCTACCGGGGCATCGCCGCTACCACAAACAATTACGCCCGCGAATGTTTTATGGACGAACTCGCGCAAGCCGCCTCCGCCGACCCGCTCGACTTTCGCCTCGCGCACATCGACAACCCGCGCCTGCGCGACGTCCTCACCGCGGTCACGGCCAAATTCAACTGGTCCGCGCGCCGCCGAATGCGCCGCGCCAATATCGGCGTCGGCCTCGCCTGCGGCACCGAGAAGGGTTCCTACATCGCCGCCTGCTGCGAGGTCGCACTCGGCGCGCCCGGCACGCCCCTCCGCTTTCGCGAATTCCACGCCGCTTACGAATGCGGCGCCATTCTCAACCCTTCCAACCTGCACGCCCAGGTGGAAGGCTCGCTCATCCAGGGACTCGGCGCCGCGCTCACCGAAGCGATGGAGTTCGAGAACGGCAAACTGCTCAACGGGGCGTTTTCGAAGTACAAGGTCCCGCGCTTCGCCGACGTTCCGCCATTCACCATCTCGCTGCTGAACCGCCCCGACCTGCCTCCCGCCGGCGCCGGCGAAACGCCCATCATCGCCGTCGCCCCCGCCATCGCCAATGCGTTTTTTCACGCCTCCGGAACGCGCTCGCGCTCGCTTCCGGTGCGGCCAGTGTAAACTGGCCAGCATGGTGGCCCGGCTTACCGCATACTTACTCGCCACTTACGCACTCACGCCGTTGGGAATCGCAGGCGAACTCCGTGGCTTCGTCAGAGACGGCGTTACAAACGCCCCGATCGCGGGTGCCCGAGTGGCGGCACGGTCCGTCAACTCCCATAACTCCGCGACCGTGATGGCAAACGAGACCGGAGAGTTTCGCATCCCCAATCTCGAGCCGGGCCAATATCAATTGCGTTCCTACCATGCGGGCTACCTCACCTATGAACCGTTTCATCCCATCGACCGGCCGGTCGAGGTCTTTGCCGCCAAAGCAACGCCGCCAATCGAAATCCGCCTGAAACCCGCGGCTTACTTGGAGGGCCGGCTTATAGACGAAGACGGCCGCCCGATTCGTTCGGCGAAAATCGAATCCTGGGGTGACCGCGAATTACGTAGCACAACGGATCTCGACGGACGATTCCGGCTCGACAATCTGAATGCCGGTGAAAAGCGTCTTTTGGCGACAATCCCCGGTGATGTCCGCCGCGAGACGGCACGCACCGTGAATGGGCAGACCTCTGGATTTCCGGCAGCGGTCTTCATGGGAAATGTCTTCGACTCCTCCGCCGCCCACCCGCTTGTACTGACGCCAGGCGGCACGCTGACGGGCGTGGAGTTCCGCGTGCAACGCATTCCGCTTGTCGCGTTCTCTGGCGTCGTAATTGATAACGAAACTCAGCAGCCACTGCTCAATGGACAGGTCGAACTCAAAGCCCGCAATGGTTCCTACGAGACAGTCTTGGCCCGCTCCCCATTGGTGAACGGCAAGTTCCACGTTGATTTGGTGCGCCCGGGTACATACAGTGCGAAAGTCTTTCGCACGGAAAAGTGGGACGAACCTGGGCTCGTGGTCGAGATTCCGTTGGGCGCCGCCGGGCTCACCGATCATCGAATCGTGCTCCCCAATCTCGCGGGTTTGTCGGGTTCCGTTACGGGGCCGCTGCCGAACCGCCCGCAAGTGTGCTTCGACAGGCGCTCGAACGATTACTACAGAGTTTGCGCACCGATTGGGCCCGACGCCAAGTTCCAAATCCCGGCCATTGAGCCCGGAGAGTATTTCGCGGGTATCGGCGCGCAACCAACGGTTCCGCCGCGCCGGATCGATGTACTCTCGCTGCGGCAGAACGGCTCGCCCCTTTCACGCAACATGCTCCAAATTTCCCCCTCTGGCAACGTGCCCGTTGAAATCGTCTTCGCGGAAAGGTACGACGTGTACGGCGAGGTCGTGACGCCGGACGGAAAGCCCGTTGCCGGCGGATTCGTGCAAGTGGGGAATCTGGGCCGCCTCCTCGTCCCCATTCGCGAAGGTGGAAAGTTCTACCTGTCGCAGTTCGCCGGAACCTACACTTTGAGCGCCTTCACTCGCGGTCCGCTGGCCGGCGGCGACTCCAAGCCATGTCCAACGGCGAAGGATGTGACGGTTACCGGCAACATGACAGGGCTTGTGTTGACGCTCTGTCCGGAGTGAGAACCAACCCTCGCTCACGCCTGTCGCTCACAGCCTGTCGCTCGCACCTTGCAGCCTCCCGGCCGAAGTCGTACCATGAAGCCGGATACCGTCCCGGACAGCCAGCGCGCCGGCGTCGTGAGAGGTGTTCGTGTGACACGCGCTATTGTGCTCGCCCTCTTGCTGGCCCCCTTGGCCTCGTCTCAGGAATCCCCCGATTTCCGCTATCGCGGCAACGGCCACGCCTACTTTTCCACCGGAGCCTGCCAGCACGGTTACGCCCATTTGGGCGCGGGCGGCGGCGGCGAAGCGTTCGTGTGGCGCGGTCTCGCCCTAGGTGGCGAAGCCGGGTTCCTGGTGTTCAACGACAACGACAAGAAGCCCATCGGGCTCTTTGCCACGCACGCCGGGTATCACTTTGTGGACCGCAACCGCCCCGTGAAGGTCGATCCCTTTGTCAACGTCGCCTGGATGGGGGTCGCCGCGGGTGGCTCCGATTGGCGAACCAACCTTTACGGCGGCATCGGCGGCGGCGTCAACTATTGGAGAAAGCCGCGCTGGGGCATTCGCATGGAGGGCCGCGTGAACTCCATAGCGGGAAGCGAGGTGCTCATCATCGCCCGCATCGGCCTCGTCTTCCGCTAACCGGCGAACGCCGTCAATCGCCGATGCGCAGAGTTCCCGCCGCCGCCACCGCCGCCAAACGTCTCATGCCGCGCGCGCCAAGCGCGCGTCCAAACCCAGCCACGCCGCCCATCCAACCGGTCATCCCCACGCTGCGCGAACTGTGAATCA
>CAYUZM010000428.1:5143-5583 GCA_964449665.1 uncultured Solibacteraceae bacterium | reverse complement strand
GGCTGTCATGGTGTAGCTGAGGGATGTGGTGGCGCCGTCGTCGTCAGCCTCTTCTACCCGTCGCTCATGGTGGGCGTCTTTTTTTGCGCCATCTCCATTGCCGCCTCGCGCATTCTGCTCGGCATGCACTTTTTGAGCGATGTCGTGGCGGGCAGCCTGCTCGGCGCAAGCATTGGCTACTTCACTTACACCCTCTTCCGCTAACGCTCCCTCAAACCGCTCACGCTTCCCTCAAACGCAAGAAGGACCACGCCGGGGGTTGCCCGCGTGGTCCTTTCTTGCGCAACCTTTGCTTGCGCTTACTGCCGGTGATGCAGCCGCGCCGTCGTCTGACGGCCGCTCAGCAAGAGCTTTTCGAGTTCCGACTGCGGCATTTGCGCGGTGAATTTCACCGTCACGCCTGAGGCCGTTACGCTCGCCGAACCGAACAACGACTGAAT